>JARIGN010000013.1 GCA_029288835.1 Candidatus Kaiserbacteria bacterium | reverse complement strand
CGCCTACGGCGGCGCCATGCTCGTGCGTCGCTCGCTCCTTGCGCTTGAAAAGTTTGATGAAGACTTAGCAGTGGGGGAAGACGAGACCTTTGCCAAGCGCGTCCGCAAACATGGGCCATTTTTCTTCTTTTCCACCCCGCTCGTCCATACTTCAACCCGCCGCTACCAGAACGGCGGCTGGAAGCAAATTCCGGTGTGGGTAGGAATGTGGATATTTGCTATTATGATTCCACACCATGCCGACTACCTTGCCTCTATCCAGCGTCGCCTCAAGTACAAAGTCGTTCGCTAGCACGACGAAGGCTATTGCGAGTTCCTCCCGAGCGGTCGCACGCACGCGCCTCCACCAGTTTTCCTCGCATTACATCACCACGCCACTGGGCATGTTCATGGCGTGGCTTGCGGCTCATACAAGCCTCGCCTACCTTGTGCTCTTTCTCGGTGCCTATTTTGAAGCACTTATTGGCCCCTCACTTTTCATTCCTGGCGAGCTTTTTCTCCTCAGCGGCTCTATTCTTGCTGGTACCCACGTGCTCAATATCTGGCTCGTGATGCTGGTGCTGTATGGCGGCGCAATTCTTGGAGATACCTCAAGCTACTGGATTGGCCGCTTCATTGGCACGTCAATCTTTACCAAGGATGGTAAATTTTTTAACGAAAAAAATTATCACCGCATTGAAAAACTTATAGACAAATATGGCTTACCCGGAATCTTCCTCGCACGTCTCGTCGGGCCTTTCTCAAAATTAGCGCCAGTCACGGCAGGTATTTTTGAAATTCCTTTTTCAAAGTTCCTTCTCTATAACATCCCCGGCGTGATTGTTGGCTGCGGAGAATTCATTGTTGCAGGCTATTTCTTTGGAAACCGCTACCAATTAATGCTTTGGATCATCGAACGATACACGCTCATCATCGTGCTTTTTGGAGTAGCTGCAGTTTTAGGCTACTTGTATCTCAAAAAGATTGGGGTCTGGAGGAAACTACTGAAGCACATATCTCGCGTAACAAGTAAAATACACAAATAATAGGCGCTTTTTTCGTGGAATAATGGTACACTTTTCTCTATGTTGA
This sequence comes from Candidatus Kaiserbacteria bacterium, assembly GCA_029288835.1. Classification (GTDB taxonomy): domain Bacteria; phylum Patescibacteriota; class Minisyncoccia; order Phycocordibacterales; family Phycocordibacteraceae; genus C7867-001. The sequence goes on along the minus strand of JARIGN010000013.1, from coordinate 58,636 downwards.
CGTTTGCCCAGGCAGGTTTTCTTGGTCTCCTCCAAGGAGTTACAGAGCTTTTTCCTATTTCGAGCCTTGGCCACAGCGTTTTGATTCCGGCGCTCTTGCACTGGCAGGTAGACCAAAGCGCGCAGGCGTTTGTTCTTTTCCTGGTCGCCACTCACTTCGCGACCGCCTGCGCGCTCCTCCTCTATTTCTGGCGCGAATGGCTCCAGATCATCCAGGGATTCTTTCGCATGGTGGGGCAGTTTTCCGCGCGCCGCGCGCTTGATGCTCAAGATACCTATGCAAAGCTTGCGTGGCTCCTCATCGTGGCCACTATTCCTGCCGGCATACTGGGTCTCGCCTTACAAAAAAAGATTGAAGGGCTTTTTGCTGCGCCAATGCTGGTCTCGCTTGTTCTCGTATTAAATGGTGCTCTCCTGTATGGTATCGAGCTTGTGAAGCGGAACCGGCTTCGTCTCGAAAATCTGCGTAATGCCGGCGACGCTGCCATTGCGAAACTCTCTTGGCCGCAGGCGTTTGGCGCAGGTCTTATGCAGGCGCTCGCCCTCATTCCAGGGTTTTCGCGCACTGGCTCGTCTCTTGCCGGAAGCCTTCTTGCCGGCCTTGACCACGAAAGTGCCGCTCGTTTTTCGTTCCTCATGGCAACGCCTATCATCTTTGCTGCGGCACTCCTGAAGCTTCCTGCGCTTTTACACGCAACCTTTCCGGTAGCACCGATTCTCTTTGGCTCAGTTGTTGCGGCCGTGGCAGCGTTCTGTTCAGTTACGTTCCTCGTTCGTTATTTCAAAACAAATACCCTCATTCCGTTTGCGTGGTACTGCATTATTTTTGGAGCGCTCTCGTTCTTCCTGCTTACGCATTAGCTCAGTATGAAAAGGCGCCGGGGAAGGTAGCAAGTGTATTGCGACCTTCCCCGGCAACTATCCTCGTATTTTTACCATAGAAGAGACTGCTATCTGCTAATCTCAAAACAATTCTCGCGTACACAGGATCTTTCCGATGTAGGTGCAGTGTACGAAACTGTATATGAAGTAAAAATGAAATTAGGTGAAATCCACCAATACTTCATGAATTCCTTCTGCTGAAGTATCGAGCTCAGGCTCGTTAGTCTTTGCATCAGCTGGTGCAGGCGGAAGGGTTACCGCTATTGTTGTGCCATTTCCAACCGCGCTTTTAACGGAAATAGTCCCTTTATGCATACGTACAATCTCATTAACGATGGCAAGGCCGAGACCGCTGCTTCCGGTACCCACATTACGCGCTCGAGAAGTATCTCCGCGATAGTATGGCTCAAAAATGTGGTATAGGTCTTTGGGGCCAATACCAATGCCGGTATCTATAACCGCAAGCACTACCCAGTTCCGGTAATCATTTTCAATAGAAATACGAACCGAGCCGTCGCTATTTGCGGGAGTGTAGTTGATAGCATTCTTGACGAGGTTACTCACCACCTGCTCAAGGGCCGTCATGTTACCCAGCACCATTTTGGTAGGGCTTGAAAGGAGCGAGAGGGAAATGCCACGAGATTTTGCGAGAGCCGCATTACGCTCAAGGACACTTTCCGCAATCTTTGAAATGTTAACTGGCTCCATGCGCATTCGGTTTGGCTGGGAGAGCGTATCAAATGAAAGCAGGTTATTAATCGTTTCCGATATCCTATCGAGCTCGAGGAGAATATCATCAAAGGCTTCGTGCAGCTCAGGAGAAAGACGTGTATCAATGAGCGCGACCTCGGTCGTGGTTTTAATGATGGCGAGCGGGGTACGAAGCTCGTGCGCAATATTTCCGATGAAGCGCTTCTGGAACTTTAGGGAATCTCGTGCCGGCGTAATGGCGTAGCGCACCTGGAAGAAGCCAAATATGGCCGTCAGTAAAATGATGCAGAGCCACGCTCCGGGAAGCGCCGTAAGCGGATGCTGCTGCGCATTCACTATGGCAAGCGTCATTACCGCAAGAATAAGCAGACCAAATATCACCTTCAGGGTCACGATATTAACCGTGGCCTTGAAAATCTGGTTGGACCGATACTTATGCGTTAAGTCGGTAACCCACGCCACGGATGGTTTCAAAGAGGGGGTCTGATTCTGCATAGGTGTCTAATTTTTTACGAAGGTTTTTCATATGCACATCGAGCACATTGCTAAAACCAGGGAAGTCAAAGTTCCATACATGGTCAAGAATCGTCTCGCGCGGCAATGCTTCGTCAGGGTGGCGCATGAAGAGTTCGAGGAGCGAGAATTCCTTGAGGGTAAGTGATACCTCTTTTCCATTCTTGGTCACGACATGCTTGCCGGGATTCAGCTCAATATCGCGCACCTTGAGGTTTGCGCTGTGTGACTGCTCGGGACGGCGGAGGATCGCGTTGATGCGGGCCACTAATTCGTCAAAGGCAAAGGGCTTCGTGATATAGTCGTCAGCGCCGCTATTCAGGAGGTCTACCTTGTATTCTGTCTCGTCGCGTGCGGTAAGCATGATGATCGGGGTGGTGATACCGGCCTCACGTACATCCCGGCAGATCTGGTCTCCGCTAATGCCCGGAAGCATGAGGTCCAAAAGGACGAGGTCATATTCTTCCTTATAGAGCAGGATGCGGGTGCGGGCTTTTTCGCTATCAGAAAGCCAGTCGACGCTGAACCCCTTAAGTTCAAGGCCTTTTTTGACCGCCTGCGCCAGTTTTTCTTCATCTTCAACAATCAGTATTCGCATAGGAAATGCTTATCAAGCTGGGTTAGAGCACATCAGTAATAGCTTAATATAACGCTATTCTACATGAAGTACTTATGAAGCGCTCATGAATGAAAAATAAAGCTATAATATATATTAAGATGAAATCTAAAGATATATTTGTTTACGTATTTGCAACAATTATTTGTATAGGAATGGTATTAAGTATTCCTTTCATTGGTAATTACATTATGAAAATAATGTATTAATCAACTACTTATCAAAATAGAAGTTTGGGGGATTTTGTCCATTAAACCTTCACATCATTCAATTTAAAGGATCTGCTGAGTTTCGCCAAAATATGGCCTATTTACTTGCTTTTCTCACCCGTATCGTGTCCAAAAATCCTCCAAAAGGCTTGACAAAAGACCCCTCTTGGTGATAGGATAGTCGTAAGGATCAGGGGAGAAATTAATGACTACGCAAGTAGTCATTCCTCGTTTCAGGGTCACTTGTTGATTTCTGGCGGATTTCCTTCCTGATTCACTTATGCACAAAACCGCAGGCCTTATTTTGGCCTCAACCATTTTGTCCAATAGTGTCTTAGTGCCCCTCGTGGCCAATGCCCAGACTGTTCAGGAGCCGCTATCAACGACTTCAGCGAACATCGAAAGCATGACGACCGCACCGGTTTCTTCGGTTCAGGGAGCAGCTTCAGCGACAACGCCTAGCTTGCTCTCACCTTCACTATCGAACTCTTCAGATAGCGAAGTAGCATCCCTCGCCACCTACAAGGTGACGCTTACCTCCTATAACGCGGTCCCGTCACAAACCAGTGCTACACCATGGCTCACCGCCAGCGGTGCGCATACCAACCCTGAAGTTATTGCTGCCCGCTCATGGGGTCTTGCAAAGCAGCTACCTTTCGGAACCATTATTGAGGTGGACGGTCCAACGTCTGCGAATGATGGGCCATACTGTGGCTATGATTCAGTGTCACACCTTATCGGTTACCGAGTGATTGCGGATACGACGAACGCACGCTTTATCGCGCCGCGCATCGACATTCAGCTTGACCAGAACGACAAGGTGAACTTTGGTGGCCGCTACATTAACCCGAGCGTTGCGCTTGGTGCCTGTACCGGCGTGCAGATCAAGGTGGTGGGATATGTTGACCCTGCCCATATTCCTCAGACCCAGGCTGGTCTTGCTGCGCTCGTCCACAACAGCCAGAACCTTGCCTACGCAAAGTTCTAGTTCTTTAGAGGCAAAATAATTGCGTGCCGATAGGCCATGCGCTATCATTAGCTGACGTGGCCGAGAAAAAAGGGAAGAAAGCAATAGCTAAAACCAAAAAGCCAGGCAAATATGAGCCGGGTAATTTTATTTTAAAAGTGAAGCGCTCAACGGCGGGTCTTGGACTCTTTGCGGGCGAGCCGATCCCAAAAGGGAAGTGCGTCATTGAATACACCGGCCGTCAGATTTCAAAGGAAGAAGAGTATAGCAGCAAGAGCCAATACCTTTTTGAAATAAATAAGAACAAAACTATCGATGGCAGTGCGCGCTCAAACACTGCCCGCTATATTAATTTTTCCCATGTGCCAAACTGCGAGCCAGAAATCCATAAAGGCCGCGTGTTTATCTTTTCTATAAAGAACATTAAGGCCGGCGAGGAGCTTTCCTATGACTACGGCAAGGATTTTTACGAAGAACATATCAAGCCAAAGGGCTGCAAATGCCCCCGCTGTTTGGCAAAAGCAGGAAAAAATAAAGAAAATAATTAGAATAAAACCGCCAAGGCGGTTTTATTTTTAGCGCACCGATTGGTACCCGCCCGGAACGCCGTTTGGAGAAAGCACGATCTGCCAGAGCTGCGTGTTACGCACGCGGAAGGCTGCAGCACAGAGGAGCAAATAGTACCGCCACATACGATAGAAGCGGTCGGTATATTTTCCTGAGGCTTTAAGCTGCGGCCACGCCTTTTCAAAATTTTCATACCACGCGCAAAGCGTGAGGTCATAGTATGCGCCGAAATTATGCCAGTCTTCCATGATGAAGCTAAACTTTGCGGCTGTGGAGATTTCCTCGACACGCGGCAAGTACCCGCCCGGGAAAATATATTTGTTTAGCCAGGGGTCGGCACCCCCACCGCCAATAGTGTGTAAAAGGAAGAGTCCTTCCGGTTTTAAAACTTTTCGAGCCGTTTCCATATATACCTGATAGTTCTTTGGGCCAACGTGCTCAAACATGCCAATGGAGACGATGTGGTCAAACTTGCCGCCGTTCTTTCCCTCCGCATAGTGCTTCGGAAGGTCACGGTAGTCCATAAGCTTGAGCTCAACCGGGAGGCCTTTACAGAGCTCCATGCCGAGCGCTACCTGTTCTTTTGATACGGTTATGCCGACAACGGAAACCCCATACTCTTCAGCCGCGAACTTCGCAAACGAACCCCATCCACATCCAATATCGAGCACGCGCTGGCCAGGCTTTAGGCGAAGCTTTTCACAGATGAGGCGAAGTTTATTCTCTTGTGCTTGGTCGAGACCCGCTGCCGTGGTGACCGGCACATCCTTCCAATATGCGCAGGTATACACAAGGCGTTTGTCCAGCATAGCTTCATACAGGTCATTGCCGAGGTCATAATGCTCTTTGCCGACGCGCCATGCCTTCACCGGATTTTGCAGGTTAAAGATCTTTTGCGAAAAGGAGAGGAGCTTCTGGGGGAAATTTGGTGCCGTCTGGTCCGCTCCGATGCTGAGAAGGCGTGTAATGCAGCCGGCCAGATCTTCACAGTCCCACCACCCGTCCATATAGGACTCACCAAGTCCAAGGGTGCCATGGAGAAAAATGCGGCGGTATATGCGCTCATCATGCACCTGGATGTCCCACGGGCGAGAACCGTTCACCTGAATGTCCGCTTCTTTCAGAATCTGTATAAAGCGTTCCTTGATCATCTTGCCGCCCACTATACTGCTGAAAGATGAGATGTAAAGGTTTATACTTGTCACCCAAGTTAACATATGTTAACTTGGTAACATGGAACACAAAGGAAATAAAGCATATTTTTCAACCTCAGAAGTTGCACAGATGTTGGGTATAAGTAGAATTGCGGTGCATAAAAAGATTACTATGGGGAAATTACGAGCCCGAAAAATCGGAAGAAATTACATTATTGCCCTACATGATCTTCAAGAATTTCCTGGTGTTACTATTTCCTCTATTCAAAAGAAAAAAATTAATGATGCAGTAACAAAAGCGGTTAAAGAATATAAAGTAACGTTTGATCGGCTTGCTAAAGAATAAACATGAGACTTACTTCAAGAATCTCACCGCTTAGAGTGAATGAGATAGAAGAAGTCGCTCATAGTCTTGCAAGACAATTGATGAATTATGATGAGCCTATACCAGAATTTAGCACTCGCTATCCTGGTAAATTAGAGAGCTGCTTACGAACCCCATTTCAAAAATTTGGTGGGCATTCTTTATACCGAGGGTTAACGGGAAAAGGTAGTATTTTATTTTACCTCATAATTAAGAATCATCCTTTTCAGAATGGAAATAAAAGAATTGCAGTTATGACGCTACTCTATTTTTTCTATAAATATGACGCCTGGATTAATGTAAGCAACGATAAACTATATGAATTTGCTACTTCTGTGGCTGCTAGTAACTCAGCAGATCATGAAAAAGTAAGAAAGAGAATAATGACCTTCTTAAGAAAGAATCGAATTTCTCTTCATTAGGCCGCGTCTGCCTTATCAAAATGCTGCCAATCTTTTCGTTCTCGGCGGCCGAGCCATCGCCAGCCGCGGCTTTCAAATATCTGCACCACAGGGCTGTTGGGCGTGAGTGTGCCGGGCTTCGTGGGATCATAGATTCCATTTGCGGGCTGGAGGGTGCCATCTATAGCTACTGCTGGATTAAGCTGAGGGTTTATGTCCACGGCGAGGCCACGCGCATGGTTTGAAAGCTGGTCAGTTCCAAAAATTGGCCGATAGTTAAAGGCAGAGGTGTTATTCATCGACATAGACGCTTCGTCATCCCAGCCGCCGTTAATAGGGTCAGCGCCATACACCGCCATGGGAATAACACTCTGGATAGGGAAGCGGAGCTCCAAAATTTCTTGAAAGATGAGCTCAAGCTCGTGAGCGACATTTTTATGCACAATCAGCTGGCCTTCATGAACTTTTTCATCAAAAGAGACATACTGAACGGTAAGCAAACACAGCGTAGATACTATATTTTGGGGAATTTCAAGGCCGGCAATTGCCTCCTCAAAAGATAACGCTGAATCGTTTATAGGGACTTGATTCATGAGATGTTCATCTATACTATTTAATAATAACGCAAATGGAGAACACTAAGAAAGTGCTCATTATCGACGACAACGCTCTCGCCGCAGACGCCCTCGTCCGCCTCCTTAAAGCACTTGGTTGGAACGCGGAAAGCCGCTATTCCGCGACCGAAGCCCGCGAATATCTTTCGCAAGAAATTCCTGATGCCATCATCCTCGACATTGGAATGCCTGAAATGGACGGCTACACGCTCGTAGGTATTTTGCGTAGCGAGCATCAGATCACCGTGCCCATCATTGCACTCACCGGCTATGGTCTGGGAGAAGATCGCCAGCGTGCCCTTGATGCCGGCTTCACTGCGCATCTCACAAAGCCAGTTGGTATGAAAGACCTTCAAGATACATTGATGCGTCTTCTGGAACCTTCTGCAAAGGTTACGGCACCTCAGGAGTCTTCGGCATTTGCGTAGAAGTAGAAGCATGAGGAGAAAGGGCAGAAACATAGGAGCCCCAGTCTTGGAGAAAATTTGAGCTACTCCACTCTTTACGAAAGCCAACGCCTGAAATCACCTCAATACCGTTTTCTTCACAAATCTTCCATTCAGGAATGCTTTTTTCATCAATGCGGTCGCCGCCTTTCGTAAAGACATGGGGCTTAAGGCGCTGCAGGGCCACACACACGGTCGCGTCATTTTCAATTTCAAAAGGAATCACATAATCCACCTCGCGCACAAAAGACAGAATTTGGCAGCGCGTCTGAAGGTCCATAAAGGCGCGGCCCTTCTTGCGGCGAAGGAAGTCATCGCCATTTACGATAACCACGACGGTGTCACCATACTGGCGCGAGTCATGGATGCAGGAGGTGTGGCCTGGGTGAATAGGGTCAAATCCGCCGGAGGTGCAGACGATTTTTCCCAGGCTGTCGCGAATAGCATCAAACTCTTCGAAAGAGATGATCTTGGCTGCTGCCATGCAACTAGTATAGCGTATAAAAGAAAAGCAGATGGTGTTTTAAGCCATCTGCGAAAAAGAGTTTCTCATCCAATCCTCGACCCTCTTAGGTATCGGGGAGATCTTATCAATGTAGATGTAAGTACTCTCGTCTTTTACCACCGGGAGTCTATTGGGGAAATACCGATCAGTCTCCCAAATGAAATTTTGAGTAAACACAAGACTATCCCAGCCGTAATACACTCGCGATTCCCGAAGAGAGCTCATTTCGTTTATGGATATCTTTTTGAGCTCATCCCGAGGTATGTCTATTTTCAGTTCCTCTTTCGCCCCACGAATTACAGTGTCGTATGCATCTTCACCCTTTAGGCAGGTCTCGCTGAATGTCCAATCTTTATTTTTCGAGTCAATAAATTTTTGCTTTTGTAACTTGGGGGTTGTAAGGGTTGGTTCGAGATATTTCTTCTCGTACCTACGCCTCATCTCAAGCAAGCACCATTCTCTGTGCTTGTCGAGGAAGAGTGTTCGCGTGCTTCGAGCAATGCGAACAGGTCTTTTCCCCAATTCAAATTTTGCAATAACTTCTTGCCGCGATATCTCCTTCCAAAGGTCGAAAAGAGACTTAAATCCCTTTGCGTTAAATGTTTGCAAGTCGCAATTATAAAGAGCATTAAGCTCAGCTAAAGCTTGTAGGGTCCCTTCTCTAAAGAGGACCCGTTCTTCACGATGGTCCTTCACCTGGGTACTCCTAGACTTTTACTGGTGACCTGTTTTCATCCTATCTTAAGGTATATTTTTTGCAATAGACTACAAAATCTGCCTTTAGGCAATCTCCGGAATGGCCTTTTTAAGGTCATCCAGGCTCGCTGGCTTCACCATATATTGCTCAATACCTACCTCGCTGCCACGGAGGCGGATTCCTTCACCACTGTAGCCGGTGAGGGCAATAATTTTGCCCCGATAACCGCGGGCGCGCACCGTCTTTGCCACCCGAGTGCCTTCCATGTCTGGAAGGCCTAGGTCGAGCAGAATGACATCCGGCTTGAAGCTGAAGACGGTATCTATTGCTTTACGACCATCATACGCGTATTCCACACGACATCCTCGAAGCTCGAGAAGTCTACCAATGCTCCAGGCTGCCGCATCATTATCATCTACCACAAGTACCTTAAGCGTTACTGCAGGAGCATCGAGTTCTCCCTCATTATTTTCCGTGCTTTGGCTTTGGTTAGCTGAAGAGCGGGGAGGCAAGAGGGGGAGGAGTACGACAAATTTGCTGCCTTTGCCAATGCCGTCACTCATGGCCACAACACTGCCATGGTGCATTTCCACGAAGCTTCGCACGAGCGCTAGGCCAATGCCGAGTCCTTTCTTGCTGCGCTCGCCATGCTCTACCTGGTGAAAAGCCACAAAGATATTTTCCAAGGAAGAAGGCTCTATGCCAATACCATTATCAGAGACCGTCACTTGTGCCGAGTTTCCATGCTTCTCTAGAGACACGGTTATTTGGTCGCCGGAATTGGAATATTTTGAAGCATTTGTGAGGAGATTCGAAAATACTTGCTCCAAGCGAACGGCATCGCCGAGCACACAAAGTGGCTCTTCCGTGGTACGAATAGAAAGTGACTGATGGCGCTCTTGGCGGTGGTGTGCGGTCGCAATAATTGAGCGTCTCACCACTTCGCTCAGATCTATGCGCTCACGCTTGATCTCAACCTTGCCTTCAGAAATACGCGAAATATCGAGCAGGTCATCGAGAAGGCGTCGGACAGTCTGCATCATGCTTTCCATCATGGTAAGCATTTCGAGTTCCTCGGGGTCATGGCTTTCTTTAAGCTTTAAAAGATCGATGGAGCTCATGATAGGTGCGAGCGGGTTGCGAAGCTCATGGGCAAGAATGGCGATAAAGTCATTCTTTGCATTTGATTCTGATGAAATGCGGGCGAGCGCGTTTTCAAGCATGCCCAAGTGGGAGCGCATCAGGTTGGTGGAAAGTCGGCGATTTTCTTCAATTGCCACCATAATATAAAAGATCATGCTTAACACGATGAGGAGTTCGTCTACCTGGAAGAGTTCTGCACTGAAATTCGCACTCGCGGCTAGCCCTACGTTGTAATAAATGCCACTGAAGGCAAATAAAAGGATTACCAGCATCGCAAGGGTCACGAAGCGTGGGCGCAAACGAAGGGCAATCCAGAAGAGTGGCAGGAGCAGGAAGTAGATGGTAGGGATTGCAGAGACTGAATCAATACCAAGCACAAAGATAACAAAACTAATCCCGGCAAGAAGACCGAAGACTATAACAAGCTCAACCCATTCCAAAAAGGTACGGCTAAAGCGAGGCTTAGCCCACCATCTGAGGAGGAATGGCGTGATGATGAGAAGGCAAAGCAAGGTGCCGGTGTAGCGCAAACCCCATGATGCCGTGCTGTATACCGTGTGGAGATACTCCGCACTTATGATGTTCCCGAGTGAGGTCAGCGTGGGTGGGATAAGCGAAACCGCTACCAAGGTCATAATGGTGAGCAGCATGTCTCGCATGCGCCGGAAAATGGGGTCGACTTTCGCCTTTCGCAATACCCAGGCGCCAAGGAGAGCAAGGGAAGTTTGACTCACCACTTGTATACCTATAAACATTAACGGAAGCCCGGAAAGGATGCCACCTACTAACGAGGCAAGGAAGATGATCGGCCAGAGCTCAAGCCCTTCAAGGAAGAGGAGACTTAATGCCACAGCTGAGGCAGGAAACAGCGTAGAAGGGTGGGGAATGTACCGCTCCGAGAGCCACATGAGCACTACAAAAAGTACACCTCCGTAGACAGAGACCATCCATTGGCGGCGGGAATAGCGAAGGAATCTCGGCAAATGCGTGCCCTGCGTTTCGGTCTCCATAGTTGGGTTGACTATATCATGCGGGTATAAACATGAGTAATTCATTAAGAGCCGGTGAAATGGCTAAATAAGCCGAATAAATAATGGGAAAACCGGCGTAGAGGCCGGTTTTCCCTAGTAGTTTTATTGGGCGAAGAGTGGGGAACTTATGCCGCCATATCGTTTGCCCCATCCTTAAACATGCCACCAGTCGCAGCCTTGCTTAAGGTCTTGTCTGCATTACCTTCCTCATCGAGGGTGTCTTTGAGAAGCTTTTCACTGTCACTATCGTCGAGCGTTTTTGCCCACTCCACGAGCGTGCCATATTTTGCCATCTCGATGTGCTCAACGACCTGGCAGGAGGCAATGATCATCGCATCTTTAAGGTTAGGGTCAGTTATCTGCCCAAGCTCCTTATCAGACTCCTGAAGGAGGGTTGAGAAGGCCACATCTTCCGTCGCTTCATCAGGTTCACCGTGCGCCGCAAAGATCTGGCTCAAGCGTTGGCGCTGGTTTTTGGTTTCTTCAAGATGGGTAGTGAGGCCCTGTTTGAGGTCAGGCATGGTTGCCTGGCTCGCGAGTTTTGGTAGTGCTTCAATTATCTGATCTTCAATGCTTGCCACTTTGTGCAGTTTTTCAATGAATGCAGTGCGAAGTTCGTCCATAGGTTACTTATTGCTAGTGAGTAATGCCTAAGATATAGCACTGTGGAGATTAAGAATTTCTGAACAGGTTGCGCGAATGGTTGAGCTCGCTATACTACCCATATTGAACGCCTCGAGCGTCTCCACACAAAACCAAAAAGGTGTATTCATGGTCGCGACGTGCAGTTTTCCGCTTGAAGTCGGGGCGCAGTATATGCTTTCGCTCACGGAAGAAGTGAGGCATGTCTTAGGCATACCTGATCGAAGAATCCTTGTGCAGTGCGTTATGTCAAAAACCTCGCCTCTATGCGCAGGAGTTCTTGTGCCGTGCATTTGGGGTCAACATTTCTTTGTACCAGAAGTGCTTGGTCCGGAAGCCGTATGGGAAAAGGTCTTTTAAACCAAACCTGCCGCAGGAGCGGCAGGTTTTTCATGTAAACCTCATCAATAGAGTTCTACACTACGAGTGTTACTCATCATTAATTAGCATTACCTATGGCAACAGTCATCAATAATCCAGGTCCTAACAATTCTGCTCCATCCGACAATGGCGCTGCAGGATGGGTAGTCGCAATTATCGTTATCATCCTACTTGTGCTCGCTGCACTCTATTTCTTCCCACGACTTACCACTCCTGCTACGACCGCAACAAATGGGGTAAATACGACCGGTTCAGTCTCGGGTGGCACTGGAGGATCAGGTGATACAAACACCACGGCAACCAATCCCGGTACCGCTCCAGTTGTAAGCCATACGAGCACGACGGTGGGGAACGGTCTCGGTACTACTACCACCTCTACAACATCAGTCTCGTATTAGCCCTCACTAAGACCAAGACTCATCAAAGAGCGTTATAACGCTCGCGCAAAGCACCCTCGAGTTATCGAGGGTGCTTTCATCGAGTCGCCGCGCGTCTGCTATACTTTCCGTATGCACTTGCTCGTCCATAAGCACACAAAGAAGAGGACAACGGAAGAATTTTCACGATCCTCACTTGAAAAAACCTTTTGGGTGACGGTGCTCGACCGTCTCACACTTCTTGTTGGTATCCTGGGTCCCCTTACTGATCTTCCTCAAATAGTCAAAATTTTGAGTGCCCACAGCGCTGCAGGAGTCTCTGCCCTTGCGTGGGGAGGGGCTGCGTTTTTCGATATTCCTTTTTTATGCTACGGGATCGTCCATAGGGATCGCGCCATTACCACTACGTATACCCTCTGGCTCATGGGGAACCTCGCTATTCTTTTTCTTACCCTTCTCTATTCTTAATGCGTAACACATTCTACTCTACGGTATACTGACACCTCATGCTCGCGCACTTCTCAACTCTTATCCTCCAATATATCCAGTCGGGCGGTTATTTCGCCATCTTTTGGCTTATGACTTTGGAGAGCGCCTTGTTACCTGTTCCTTCTGAGGTGGTGATGCCTTTTGCGGGTTTTCTCATTAGTAAAGGCACTTTTGTCTTCTGGCTCGTCGTGCTCGCAGGCGCATTAGGTAATCTCGCCGGTTCCTTAGTCGGGTATTATCTCGGGTATGCACTTGGGGAAAGTGTCGTCCTGCGTTTTATTCGCCGTTATGGCACGTATGTATTGGTTTCCCCGGAAGATTACGAGCTTGCTTCCGCCTGGTTTAAAAAATACGGCAATGGGGTAGTGTTCTTTTCTCGCTTGCTTCCCGCGGTACGCACCTACATCTCCCTTCCTGCAGGAGTGTTCCGGTCTAACATTTGGAAATTCATTTTGTATACCTTTGTCGGATCTTTGCTATGGTCTGCTTTTCTCACCTATATAGGAATGTACCTTGGAGAACGGTGGGATACCCTTGGCCCACTATTTGCAAAGTTCCAATATGCAATCATTGCGCTCTTTGTGCTCGCGCTAGGCTATTTTGTGTATCGCAAGCTGAGCAAGGCTCGTTCAAGAAGATAGGTTGCCTACGTTACGGTCTCCGCAATGTCCTTAAGAATGCGGTCAGGTTTAGTTTGCTCTTCAAGCACCTTCTCCACCTCGTCATCAATGCTGATATTTGCATGCTCGCAGAGCTTTCGCAGGAGACGAAGCATCTCAGTATTTTCTTGTTCGGAAAGGAGATTAATCTGAAGGTCGAGGTGATTCCTGCGCTCAAATAAGCGCGCCTGTCGGTTTTGGCTCATCATAATAATGGGGCTGGCATAGGCGGCCTGGAAGGAAAGGGCAAGGTTAAGAAGAATGAAGGGGTAAGGGTCCCAGTGCTGCACCCACCCCACGATATTCAGTGCTACCCAGCACGCAAGGATCGCGCTTTGTGTGATGATAAAGGTCCAGCTACCGATCACGGCCGCAACTTTATCCGCGACTCGCTCACCAAAAGTTCGCTCTTTTTGGGCAATCTCTTCTACGCGCGCGATAGTGTCGATGTTCTTTCGCGTTATGTCCTGGATAGTCCCATTTTTTGGAGCGGAGGTCTTTTTAGATTTCATTACCCAAAAGTCTATATAGTTGAGCATTAATACTGCATTAAGATGAGGTTATATAAGAAAACGTCTAGGGTGGGGTCCTAGACGTTGCATAAAAAACAGAGAGAGGTTAATCCTCATGGATTGAGTAGATCGAAACATACTCAATCAAAAAGTCCGAGCGACAAAACTCGAAAGACACTTCTTTTCTTATGTTCCATCGCGCTGATAACTCGTCGGGAGCAGAGACAAGTCGCGTGCCTTTCCGCCCATGAAACTGACTACCCGCTGCGTATATTTCCCAATGACCCAACCAGACTTTATCGGGGCATTGGGCAGTATTGCTTTCGTTTTGCGCCTGCATGCCACGCTCCTGTGTTGGGTGTATAGATAGGATACACCTCTTTTAGATGGCTACTTCGTTTGCGCAGTATGAATGCCTAAGGCCTGGCATATGCTTGCTCCGGATTTTTCTCCGATCCACATGCCTAGGAAAAAAATACCCACAAAAAGAATGATGGCTATTATTTGTGAATACCAGGTAACTTTTGTCCATTGAATTTTCATACCCGTAGTATAGCAGGCGAAGGAGGTGTGCCATAAAGAAAAGTCCCGGCTTTCATGCCGGGACTGCATTAGAGATCATTTTGATTTGGTATCCAGCGGTGCCATCGGCCGGTGGTGGTTAGGACAAAGCCGTTCTGTTTTGCCGTGCCATCATAGCGCAACACTTTCCGAGCAAATTCAGCGTCACGGCGTCTTAGCTCCTCCTCGGTGGGAGGCACTACGTCATGGTAGAAGATTGGACGTGCACGCGTTATCGTAAGCGCCCGCAATCCCTTTTCCTCGACGAACCTCTTGCATGCCGCAACAAAAAGGTGCGGCCATACATTCCGCAGGTCCTTCGGAGGTTTTATGCCCTGCACCCCAATCATCTCTCGGATAAAAAGGGTGTTTCCCCAAAACTCGAGTGCTAAACCCAGGAGTGGATCGCCTTCAGGACTCCACACGGTGATACCCAAAGGACCATCCCAATGGATCTTATTCTTTTGCTGAGAACTCCATCCCTGTCTGGGCATTAGGTGGGCAGTAACCTTATAGACACGTCCCTTCGAACATATCTCTGCCTCCACGTAGTCCCGAAGCTTTCGCATCGTGGTCCAGTGGAGAATCATGTTTACGTACAGCCCAAACCAAATTACATTTCGGCATACGCGCAGCGCTTTTCGCCAGCACGTAAATATCCAACCACGGAGGGGTCGGATGAGGCACTCGACCATCAGTACGCTCCTGGTTGGATGAGTTGTATTTATACCTTATTCTCTTAATAAGTCAAAATTTATGCGCTAACACTTCATTAAGAAAAAATCGCAGCGGAAGGAATGAAACCTTCGCACTGCGATTAGATGATCGAGTTGGGTCGCAGGCTGCCGATCTACTGAACGACGGCTTCCACGCCGAGATGCTTGGAAAAGGCGCGTGCAAGCGCCCGGGCCTCGTAACGCACACGCTCCATCGAGAAGGCTCTGAAGCGTCGAATTACGATTACTCCCGACGAGTCCGTGGAGCGGCAGATCTCCAGCTCATGCCGGTAAGCAGCATTGAGCAGGCCATAACTCTTTGCCGCAAGATCAGCTCCACGATCATCCTTGAGAATATGGCCGACGACTTCTACCTCCGCCCCGGCCTTGTTGAACTTGGACGTGGGCGCAGAGATTACGGCATTGAACATTTCCATGTATTGTCCCCAGAAACATCTTAGGTAGGACAATTCCTACCTCATGAGAACTATACCATAAATATAAAAATTAACAATAAAAGTAATGCCCCTAGGGTGGGGCATGAGGGTCTTTGCTATGTTCGACCGCAAGCATTGCAGCCTTAAATGTGTAGCCCTTTTCAATCAGTCCGCGCGCAAACTTCTCATCTTCTTCAGGAAGCTCATGAAGCTGAGCTTCCTCCTGAGCTTCCAAGGCCCTTTCTTTTGACATGTCGTCCTCTACTCTTGTTACAGCGGTCACCACCATAGTGTCCGTATATCTAGTTTGAATTAAATAGTTAAGTTTCGAATATGTCAACTTACGGGGAAGTTGTGTCAGGTACGTGTTCTTCGCAAAATAAACTCATTTCAGCTTCTCTCGCAGACCCGTAAACATCACCACATCGGTTGCGTAGTCTATGAGACCTGGGAGGGAAGGAGGAACATAGCGCGCGAATCCGTGGGTTGGTTTTTGCATACGAAGCCGAAGATGGAAGCTGGTGCTCGAAGGGGTATTATCTTCAAGAACCAATGCCCAGGTAAAAGCATAAGGAGAGGAGGTGGCAGCGTTTGCTGGGTGCGAGCCATATACCACATAGTGCGTAGGAGAGAGGGCAAGCACGATGAGGGTGCCTCCTCCCCAGTCGTGAACCACATCCCCGACCTTCAAATTTTGATACTGGGGTAAGGTCGTAGAGGCGCTGTGCTCGTGAAGCATATTTTCAAGCCAGAGGGGCGCATACCAGCCACCCCGATCCTTCCCGAGCTGCTCAACCCACGGCCACGCGGTTTGGTTTGATGCGGGTAGGGTACCTGCGCGATCTATAGAAATCCAAGGGTCAGGTATGACAGAATCTCCCGGCAAGGTTTCTGATACTTGCTCACGAGTTACTCCCGAGCGAGTGCCGATTTCATTAAGAAAGAATAGTACGAAAATAATTAGCAGGATAATTCCTCCCCATACGGCGTACCTCTTCATGCTCGTGAGTATGACACGCCAATAAAAAATAGCACCTTTGGCATTGGTGCTATGTCGTTGAACCAGAGACTATGCGGTATAGCGAGATTCGAAGAGTTTCTTGACCGCGGTGTAATGGAGGTTCAGAAACCTTCCCGCTGCTCCGTCTTGTGCATATGGTACGAAAAAAGGAAGTTCTTCCTCTTCAATATCGAGATGTCCATGCACGACAAATATGCTATAGAGCACAATGTGCGCGAACACCAAGAGTCGTTCACGCTCATCCCTTCCTTGAACTCCCAGAACAAACTTCATGGTGCCTTCGGCAGGGCGGAGTGCTCCGCTCGCGGGTGGTAAATCGTTGCGTATTTCAACCCTTTCCACACGTCGGTACAATGACCGGGTAAATTCTGCGAGAGTGCAGGTCTCTACCTTTTGGAGAAGTAATCCAGTGCTTTCCACGAAGAAATCTCCGTTTCTGAGGTTTATTCCGCTTGCGAGTATATAGTAGGACCAGCTATTTGTCAGCTCTCCTATGCTTAGGTCATGTAAGGAGATAGTAATGAAGAAAAACCGCCCCTTTAGGGGCGGCGACTATATGAGTTTAGGTGCAGCTGAATGGACGGCGTTTCTTGAGGAGAGGGAGGCGAAGCCTCGCAAGAAATGTGCGATGGGGTTGCTGCTCACCTGAGTGAAGCATCTCATCAACACTCATGCCTTGTTGGGACATCCTTCGCTCGAGTCGGCTCCTTAGCTGACTCATTAATTCGGGCTTCACCCGTTCAGGATTATCGGGTCCGCATGCTTCGCACATAGTGCCTCCTTGTCTACTTTCAACTCTAGCATAAAGCGCCACAGCAGCCACCGTGGTTCGTTCCTCTTTGGAATTGGCTTTTCTAAATCTGTGCACCTATACCAAACGCTGGGGGAGAAATCCTTCGGCGTTTTATTTATAGCTATTCTAAAGAAACTTAATTCCTTTATATAAAAACCCTCATGCAAAATTGCATGAGGGTTCCCGTTTGAGAGGCTGTTCGGGTGAGCCTATTGGTTAGTGAGGGCGTTGTGGTCCCCAAGCAAACCACCCCTTGCGGGTGTTTGTGCGATAGAAGCCGTGGACTTGGCTTCGCATCTGGCCCGCTTTACCGTAACCCTTGAAGTTCCAGCAATGACCAGAGCCGTCTTCCTGCTCCAGGGCAGTAATGGCGACTTCTAGATGACCGGTTGGCGACTCAGTCTCGAAGGTCACCGTCTTTCGTGGGGTTGGATTTCCTTCAACAAGCGAAATGACCAGCAACATACGGTCAGGACCATTGGTGATAGAAAAAACGTCGGACATTGGGTATCTCCCAATAGATGCTTCCAATCCAGGGCGGAAACGAACCCTCTTATTCCTTGCGGAACGACCAGTTCATACGAACGGGAATTAGATATATAATATAATATTTAATATATGTCAAGTTTACTCCGCGGGTAAGCAAAGCTTCCCCGCGGTTGCCTCGCTCGGAAATGAAAAGACCCTTGAAGGGTCTTTTCATTTCGCTCACTCGGCTCTGTTTGGTTGAGGAGGTTAGAACGTATATATAAAAGAAGCCACCCGACCGAAGTCGGGCGACAGTGTTCTAGTCAGCCTGCATGTTGTGTAGCCACCTGGCAAGCTTGAACAAGTTGTAGTCGGAAGGGTCGCGAAAAAACCGGATATGGTCTCGTTGGCCCTTGTCGCCAGGTCTGCTGTAGTCGTTGGTGGAAATTCCGTACTTGGATGTAACATGTATCACCTTGAAGCAGAGCAACGTCAACAACCAGTTTCTGGCCATTCCGTGGGGAACGAGTATTCTTGATAATCACGTAGTACCAATGATCGACAGAGCCAGGGTTAAACCCATACATCGACCATCGCATGTTGTGAGAACCATATCGGGCCCAATAGAACTTACGGATCTCAATGAGGAATCCGTCCGGTGTAATACTCCGAAAGCCGCTTACATTACTCCTCTCCCAGTTCTCCCAATGCAAACTCTCAGAGTTACGGGAGAAGTACTTGATGATGTTGGCGACCGCATGTTCAAGTGCGGCGCTTCGGTCGGGATCAGTGAAGGCACGCGCGAGACCATGCATCGTTCAAACCTTTGTAAATGAACGTTTCCACGAACTATAGCATATAAAATCAATTTGTCTGCTCCGCCTGTTGCACGAGGTTAGAACGTGGGTGGGATGAAAATGAAGAAGCCCACCGAGAAGCGTCTCAATGGACAACTTCTGCGATGGGCTGATCAGAGGTGTCTGTGCTCAACTTCCGGCAACAATGTTTCTGTACGTAAAATAGCCTGAAATAAGGGCGCCCACAGTAAGCCATATGTATCGATGATCAGACAGATCATAAGCGGTCATTTCATAGAGTATATCTAGCACCCAGCCCATGGGTGCCAAGAGCATTAGGATGATCAATAACGGTATCTCAAATGGAAACTCCCGAACGCTCTCGTATATCCAGTGTCGATTGCGCCGCATGGTTAACCATATTTCGCCCGAAGTAAGAACTACGCAGAGGCCGATGATTAGCCAGTCTATAAGGGTCATTTGGGTTGCTCCTGTTTCTCTGTCTGCATGTTCTAGTACAAAAGAACGTATGTCAACTCTGCTCCGTCTGGTGGAGGAGATAAGAACGTATAAATAAAACAAAACCCCACTCATCTTGCGACAAGTGGGGGAGCAGACAGGTGTGCTCAGACCTGGATTCAGATTCTGGTGCCGACCTGAAAGGTCTGCAGCACCTCACCACTTCGCAGTGATGATACCCGCCGATGAACTTCTTGCTGCGCTTCAAGGATGCCCCTGAAAGGGGTGTTGGACTTTAACGATAATGGCCAGTGTAATAGCAGCCACTGTTGCCGATGCAGACGCCGTCCACGTAATAGTAATCGCAGGCGTATTCAGCTTCTCGGTAGCCACCTACACAGATTGCTTGCCACGCGGTGAGCGTCAGAGTAGTCTTCATTCGTTCTAGCGTCCTTTGGGCGCCATATAATGTTCATGATCTACGGACGGAAGTCCGTAGATCCTGTCTTTTATATAGCACAATACCTAGCATCTGTCAACTCGGCTCCGCGGGTAGGGATCGAACCTACGACCAACTCGTTAACAGCGAGCCGCTCTACCTCTGAGCTACCGCGGAATGCGTTACCAACATATTTGTAACAGGGTTTATTGTAGCGGAAAGTCCGTTTCTGGGCAAACCCGAGCAGTTTGCTTCCTCCGTTGCTTCCGCCTGCTTTTCCCCTTTATACGTTCCTCATCTCCCCTTGGTATACTAAGCCTATTATCCCTAACACCATCGCTATGCAGGCACTCTATGTAAAGACCGGATGCCCCTTTTGTGCAAAAGTGCTCGTCAATGCGGCAGCCCTCGGCATCACCTTTGAAGAAAAAAATATTGCAGACCCTGCCGTGGCCGAAGAACTCATCAGGCGGGGCGGTAAGCGGCAGGTGCCATACCTGGTTGACGGGGAGGTGGAAATGTATGAGTCGGACGCAATCATAGACTATCTCCAAAAGAAGGCCGCAGCAGTACCAGCCTAACACTACGCGTATGGAGATACATTTCAAGAATGCCCACAAGGATCTTTCAGCAGACGTATCAACCGCAGTATCGGAAAAAGCGATTCGGAAGCTCACCACACTTAAGCGCTATCTAGGAAAGCATGCAGAAGACGCACAGGTGTATGTGGAGCTAGGAAAGATAAGCGCCGCACACCAGCATGGCGAAACCTGGCGTGCGCACATTGAGCTGCACGCGCATGGCAAGCGCTATAACGCAGAAGCGCGTGGGGAAGAGCCGCAGCACGCGATAGATGGCGCAATTGCAGACATCAAAAAGGAAGTACGGGAATCAAAAAAGCGCGACCGCAGCCTTTTGCATAAAGGCGGCATTGCGCTCAAGGCCTTAATGCGCGGATTTAAAGCAGAATAGCTAGAGCAAAATAAAGCTGGGATTGTTCTGGAGATAGGTAGAGTAATCTTGTTCTGATTTTCCTTCGGGAATAATGCGAAGTGGAGTGAATACGCCATCACGTAACGTGGCAGACACTATCTTTACGCGAACTGGTTTCTCGCTTCCGGGTTTTTGTACAAAGAAATAGGTGCCAGGAGACTCGGCATAGGCGCGATATTTGTTCCAGTTTAGCTGCTGGGTTGCGGTTTCCGAAGCATCTTTTGAAAGGTGCAGCTCGCCATCTTCTTTTTGGATTTTAGTGCATTTAGTCGCAAGGGCTGGGTCTTGCGGCGTGCCCTTCAATACCCCTGCTTCAAAGCTTGGCAGAATGTCTGCAAGGAGATTAGCCCCAATTGCGACAAGCCGTGGACGGAGCTCACGTGTCGTTTCATTAGGCTCAATCGCCACACGCTGCAATGCCAACACATCGCCTGCGTCAAGCTGCGGTACCATCTGCTGGATCGCCACGCCTGTTTCTGTGTCACCATGTAGAAGTGCAGTTTCCACCGGCGAGGCGCCGCGATATTTTGGCAGCAGGGAATAGTGGATGTTAATAATGCCAAGTGGGAAGGAATCGATGAGGTCTTTCGGTAAAATCTTTCCATAGGCTGCGACGACGCCATAAGAAGCGTTTTGTGTGCGTAGCTCAGCGATGACTTCGGGTGTAATTTTTTCAGGAGTAATGACCGGAATATCATGCTCTTGTGCCCAGGCCTTTGTTTCTGAGGGAGTAAGCACAAGCCCACGGCCGCGCGGGCTATCAGGCGAGGTCACCACAAGGCTCGGCACATAGCCGCGCTGCGTAAGGATCTCGAGCGTATCGCGAGCGACATACGGCGTGCCAAAAAAGATAAAGGGAAGGTGCTTCATGCGGCGGTTTCTTGTGCTTCCCTGATATCTTCCTTTGTGCCGTCATCCTTCACTGCCACGACTCCTTCTGCGTGATCAATAAAAAGGATGCCCTCGAGGTGGTCAATTTCATGCTGGTATATTTCTGCGATGAGGCCGCCGCCGCCGCGCTCAAACCACGTGCCGTGTTCGTCCTGGGCTCGCACGGTCGCGCGCTCGTTCCGAAGTGCATAGCCATAGAAGCCTCGCACGGAAAGGCAGCCTTCCCACATTTCGGTTCGGCGTCGTGATGACTTCACAAAGTGAGGATTAATAAAGACACCAATTGACGGCTCAGTTTCTTTTACGCTTTTCGGCTGCGTCTTAGATCCTTCATCGCTAGCGTCAACTACTTCTGGGGCAACCGTGCGGTCATAGCGCACGATAAACATGCGGTAGGGAAGGCCAATCTGGGGTGCCGCGAGCGCTACCCCGTCTGCCTCTCGGTCTAGCGTATCCGCCATATCCTTCAGCATGGTTGAAAGCTCCTTGCTGCCAAAGAGTTCTTGCGGGACCGGCTTTGCTATCTCGCGAAGGAGCGGAGCGCCGTTCTGGAGTATGGGTTGTATGGCCATGGCCAAACTATAGCAAACTCATATGAAAAAAGCGCCTGGTGGGGCGCCGGTGAAAGAGCAACGTCTGAATAAAAATCTAGAGAAAACATAAAGGGTGGGGCGGGTGCACCAAAGAACAAATTCTGCGCCAGTGGGCGGGTCGGGGAAAAACCTTTCCTGTCAGCAGAACTTCTGTATTCCTTAGCGCACCCGTTTGCTAGTTGCTTTCGCTGCATTTCAGCTGCAATACCTTTCCTTTTCAGGAATGTCCTTCCCAGGGACCAGCCTTATAGCCTAGCTTGTATATTATGTCACCAAAGATTCTCTGAGTCAATAGTATGGCGTATTGCCGGGGAAAGCCGGGCGATGTTCCTGATGAGCTTTTCGTTCGGCCACTCTTCTTTTGGAAGTTGCAAGACGCTGGAGGCATGAAATTTTGTGGAAGAAATCATTTTCTCGGGTATTTCAAAAGGCACAAAGGGAACACACGCTTCGCGAATAGCGGCGCGATACTCGGCGATGCGCTCCTGGGTACCTTCCATATGAAAAACAAGGAGCGTACCAAAAGGTGGATACTTGAGCATGGCGCGCAGCCCTGTTTCTTCTTTCCAAAAGCCCCGCTGAAGCGCGGAGTCTTCCGGCTGGCGCGTGGCTATAATGGTCTTTTCGGCGCGCTCGCTGAGCATAAGGCAGACGCGCACGAATCGCTCGCGAGCGCGCCAAAACGGTAGCGCGAGCAAGGAGTCAGCAGAAGCAATCACCCCGAGCGACACTTTGTCGCTCGGGGAAAGATACGGCAACATAAATTCAGTCCCGAGGATGAGGTCTGCTTCAGCAATGGCAGCGCGGATTTTCTTGAGGGAAGGGTTTTTTTGAGAGTCCTGGTCGATACGGAGGAGACGGGCTTCGGGAAAAGTTTGCCGTAGCTCTTCTTCAACGCGCTCAATACCAATGCCGAGTGGCATCAAGTTCCAGCTTCCACAGTTTTTGCAAAAAGCTTGGTCGGCGGGAGTGAGCGCGCCGTCGCTGGTACGAAAGACGCGTTTTCCATCGAGAGTTGCAAGGGAAAGGGTCCGGCCAAGCTCATCTTTTAGGGTAGTGCCGCAGTCACCACACACCACCGTTGGCGCGTACCCGCGGCGCACCGCCAGCACCGCTACTTTATTCGGGGCCATTCCTTTGTCTGCGAGTCCATTATCTGCGAGTGATGATGCAGGGCTCGTGCACTCAAGTGCTTTCGCAATTTGTTTTCGCACTGGTTCAGGTACTGCTTGCCAGGGCGCTTGTGCTGCAGCTTCCTTTTTTCTGCGCGTATCAAGCACATGCATAGTTTCGTTCGGAAAATTGAGCGCGGCATCAGGCTTCGCGCGGTACTCAAGCGGCAGCGGATAGTCGCCAAACATAAGAGGAATTTTTCGTGCAGAAGCCAACGCATGAAGCGCGAAGCGAATGTCGAGATACGGCCGCTTTGGGAGAGAATAGGTGCCGCTTGAAACACGCTCCACGAGTATGTGGGAAAGATGTGGAAGGGGAAGCCAGGCAAAGGTTGGGGTGCAGAGAACAAGTCGTGGCGAGGTGGTTACGGCTTTGGTGAGCGCCTGTTCTCGGCGCTTGCCCGTGACCTTTCCCGAAAGCACGAGCGGTTTATAGGCTGAAAGCAATGAGCTCCACTCATCAATTTCCGCCTGCGTGGGCACCACCAGTAGCACGGTACCGTTCTCTTTTTCAATAATTTCCCGATAGGCATTAGCGCGCTCTAGAAAGGGTATTTCAAGTGGCTGCAGAGTGAGGTTTTGCAAGCGTGAATCTCGAGATTTTTTTTCAGAAGCACGCCGCACCGTCACGTTTTGCAGCAGCTCGCCGACATCTGCATCTTCCGGAAGTACTGGGAGCACAAGCGAAGAGAGTACCGCACCGAGCGAAGTCGCATGTTGTTCAGCAGTCTCCTTTGCCGCCAAAAGAAGTGCAGGAGAAAGCTTGCCGACTACTTTTCCTGAGGCAGCGGAAAGTGAAAAGTGTGCAGACTTCAATTCTGCCTTAGACTCCTGCACGCTCGCGCTTCCCACCACGAGCCCAACCACCTGCTTCCTGCGAAGGGGTACAGAAAGAAGTGTGCCAATAGGGTGACGGGTACTACTTCGGTACGAAAGCGACGAAGCCGGTGCAGTGCGAGAAAAAGGAATAACCTCGAGGACGTACATTCCTCTATTGTATCCCAGAGGAGAAATGGGCGCTTAGAGCTTGAGGCTAAAGACCGGTGTGCCGTTCTGTACCACGATAGTGCCGTCAGAAAGCTCACCAATGCGTGGGTTTGAACCAATAAGAAGAGGAGCGAAGAACTGCGGGCTGCGCGGATCAAGAGAAAGCGCGAAGAGCGTTGAGCCAAACTGGAGCACGACGGCGTCCTGCCGATGTGGATACGGGAGCACGGCCTTGAGCGGGGCAAGTGGTGCGTAGACGATAGTTGGGGAGCAGGTCGCGTCTTCACAGAGATACGGCGGCGGGGTGCAGCCGGGCGCCTGTACGGCAGAAGCAATAATCTGATTGTTCGCAACATATACGTCTTCACATCCGTTTGCCATGACCATTGGCTTAGCTTCAGTCGGAAGGGTGCTCGATGCTAGTGCAGTAAGCGCTTCTGACTGTGCGGTGCCCGTGAGGGGAGTCACGTCGGGACGCATGTGTACGAGCAGCGGAGAGACGGTTGTGCTCTTTCCGGAAGTCACGAGGGTGAGCGACGCCCAGGGATAATCACCCGGAACAGATACAATAATCGAATGGCTTCCGCCCACGAGCTCGGCGCTTACGGTGCTCGTGCTGGTCACCGTTTTATAAAGCGTACTGTCAATATAGATAGACGTATTCGCTGGAAGGGTACTAAAGGTGAGTGTTCCAACCCGTTCTATATGAAGGCCGGGTCCAAGGCGAAACCCGAGCATATAGGGAATTGCAAACAAAAGCACGATTATGACAAAAACCAAGAGCACAAAGTATTTGCGGCTATAGCGCTTCACGTCGTTCATGACCCTATTATGCTACACCTTCCACTTGGGCGCCAATGGTCTGGAGACGGGTCACTAAATCTTCATAGCCGCGGTTAATGCTGTAAATATTGCGCAGGATCGAGCGGCCTTCTGCAGCAAGCATACCAATGAGGAGGATGGTCGCAGGACGTAACGCCGGCGGGCAGACGAGCTCAGCGCCGCGGAGGTGGGTCGGGCCATGAATCTGGATGCGATGCGGGTCCATGAGCACCGTTTCGGCACCGAGACGGTCGAGCTCCGTGTAGTAGATGGCGCGCTTCTCAAAGGTCCAGTCGTGGATGAGCGTGGTGCCTTCTGCTTGGGTAGCGATGACGGCGAAGAAAGGAAGATTGTCGATGTTAAGGCCTGGGTACGGGCGGGCATGAATTTTTTCAGGAAAGGCGACAAGCTTGGAAGGGTTTATATGAATGTCGGCGAGCTTCGTAATACCGTTTTCTGAAATGCCTGCATCAGTGAGGCTATAATTCAAACCCATCTTCTCGAGAATGGAAAGTTCGATCTCAAGGAAATCAATTGGTGCCTTCACAATAGTGAGGGCAGACTGCGTAACAATACCCGCTGCGAGAAAGAACATAGCATCGGTTGGGTCTTCTGCGACGGTATACGCCACGTCTTTATTAATTGAAGCGAGGCCGGTGACCGTAAGCGTGCTCGTGCCAATTCCTTCAACCTGCACGCCAAGAGCTTTGAGGAATCCGCACACTTCCTGCACTTGATAATTTGCGGAAGCGTATTTAATGACGGAAGTACCGGGAATTCCTGCTGCTGCAAAGAGTGCATTCTCAGTGGCGGTGTCACTTGATTCGAGAAGGACTATCGTAGCAGGAGAGAGGCCTGCATGGGAAATAGCAAAGCGGTCGGAAAGTGCTTCGATAGTAACGCCGAAGCGCTCGAGTGCCCAGAGGTGGGGGCGCACCGTGCGGGTGCCGAAATTGCAGCCGCCGGATTGGGGAAGGTCGAAGGAAGCAAAATGGTGCAGGAGCGGTCCGATGAACATCAGAATGCTGCGGGTTTTCGAGGCGGCTGCCTTGTTAATGGTGGAGAGATCGATCGTCTCAGGCGGCGTGAGGATAATAGTATGGTCTTCTCGCTGAATTTTTACACCTATAGACTCAAGCACTTCGAGCAGGCGGTTCACTTCTTCAATTTTAGGTACTTTATGAAGCGTGGTGCGCCCTTTATTAATGAGCGAAGCGGCAAGAAGCGCGACGGCACCATTTTTTGAGCGATTTGTCAGTATGGAACCTGAAAGCACCTTTTTTCCTTCGACGACAAAATTCTGAGATTCGCTCGGCATGGCTCCAGTATAGCAGGAGTTTTTGGTGGTCGCGAGAAAGCGTTGTATACTCTAGGCAAATGGCAATGCTGTCGCCAAAACTAGGTATCGACCTGGGCACGACAAACGTACTCGTTTTTGTGCCGGGCCGTGGTGTAGTGCTCAATGAACCTTCAGTGGTGGCGGTTTCAACAGAAAATAACAAAGTAGTAGCTATCGGCGTGGAAGCAAAGCAAATGATCGGCCGCACGCCCGACTCCATCACCGCATACCGGCCGATGAAAGACGGCGTCATTGCTGACTATCGCGTGACCGAGGCCATGCTTCGTTATTTTATGCGCAAGGCACTCGGCCGCATGAACCTTTTCAAGCCAACGGTGCTCATTTCCGTACCAGCCGGCGTTACTTCCACGGAAAAGCGTGCCGTCATTGAAGCGGCCGCGAAAGCAGGCGCGCGCGATGCGTTTGTGGTGAAGGAGCCAATCCTAGCCGCTATAGGTGCAGGCATTCCCATTCATGAGCCAATGGGTCGCATGGTCGTGGACATGGGCGGCGGTACGACCGACGTTGCCGTGATCTCCCTCGGCGGTATAGTCGCTTCCACTTCCGTGAAGTGTGCAGGCAATAAGCTCGACCGCGCCATCATCGACCACGTAAAGAAGCAATACAACCTCGCGATAGGGGACAAGACTGCAGAAGAAATTAAAATTGCGATAGGCACCGCAGTACCCATCAACGAAGAGCTCACCATGGCCGTGAAAGGGCGTGACCTGGTCTCGGGTCTTCCGCGCACCGTTGAGCTGAAATCAAATGAAATTGTAGAAGCAATGCACCGCGAACTTCGGGAAATGATGGGCGCCATTCGCAAAGTGCTTCAGGAGACGCCGCCCGAGCTCGCTTCAGATATTATTGATAACGGCATCATTCTCACCGGCGGCACCTCACAGCTTCGCAACCTGCCTGAACTCGTGCTTCGCCGCACGGGCGTGAGCTCAAACCTCGCCCAGGATGCCTATTTTTGTGTCGCCCGCGGTACTGGCGTCGCCCTTCGCCACCTCGACACCTACAAAAAGAGCATTATCTCAAAGCATTAGCACACCTATGCCGCATGCATATTTCATAGCGGGGGATTTGGAGGAAGGTATCCAGAAGGCCCACGCCTTTCTTTTGGAAACCTACGGCCTCGAGCCGGCAAATAATCCAAACCTCATCACGCTTCGGCATGGGCTTTTTTCGGTAGACGATGCGCGCAAGGTGCGCGGACTCGCTGACTTTGCCACAACCAGCGGCACCCAAAAGGCAATCGTCCTCTCTGCCGCGCGCCTTTTCCACGAAGCGCAAAACGCGTTATTAAAACTTTTTGAAGAACCGCCAGAAGGCACCATTCTTTTTCTCATACTTCCTTCAGAAGGAATGCTTTTGCCGACCCTTCGTTCCCGTCTTGCCATGCTTCCTGCTGCGCAAAGAAGCGAAAAGAAGACAAGCAATACAAAAAGTGAAGCAGGTGGAATTGCTCAAGAATTTATGAAGGCAAACGAAACGGGGCGTGAGAAGATAATCGAAAAAATCTTAGACAGAGCTAAATCTGACAATGACGATGAAAAGCAGGCTGCACGCCTTGAAGCGATACAGCTCGTTGAGGGACTCACGGAATTTGTCTACTCAGAGTGGACAAAAACCGAGGGTACCAAAAAGAGTTCTCGCCTGGGCACCAACGCGGCCAATTCCGGCTCGGTCGATCTTCTTTCCGATCTCCAGTCATTCCTTCCCATCCTCCACGAACGTTCAGCACCCCTAAAGCTCATCTTTGAACACCTCCTGCTCGTCATGCCGTAGTGTATACTCTTCCTATGGCATACGATTTTTCTGCACTTGATGCACATATAAAAGAGACTGAAGAATGGCTCACCCGCGAGTTCACCGGCATCCGTACTGGTCGCGCGACCCCAGCCCTTCTCGATACTATTAAGGTAGACGCATACGGCTCACGCACGCCACTCAATCAAATCGGCTCTCTCACCGTTGAAGACGCCCGCACGCTCCGTTTCGTGCCGTGGGATAAAAGTCTCCAAAAGGAATGCGAAAAGGCAATACAGGATGCTGACCTCGGCGTCTCAGTCTCCGTAGATGACCAAGGTCTCCGTGTTATTTTCCCTGAACTTACCGCAGAGCGCCGCACCATGCTCCTCAAGCTCGCCAACGAAAAGCTCGAGCATGCCCGCGTGACGCTGCGCGGCCATCGTGGGGAAGCTATAAAAAAGCTCGAGGCTGATGAAAAGGAAGGGGGTATGGGCAAGGACGACGTCACGCGCTACAAGGAAGAGATCCAGAAAAAGATTGACGCAGGCAATGCGTCCCTTGAAGACCACTATAAGCGAAAGCAGGAAGAGATTTCGCTCTAGCCATGAACGCGCTCCACTATCTTAGCGTCATAAAGGGGGGTGTGCTTGAGGCGCTCCTCCTTGTGGCGGTCATTGCGGTGCTCGTCGCCGTGCATGAGTTTGGGCATTTCATCGTTGCGAAACTTTCCGGAATGCGCGTGGATGAGTTTGGATTTGGTTTTCCTCCCAGAGCCTTAACCTTTTGGAAAAAAGGGGATACAGAATATACCCTGAACTGGCTACCGTTTGGCGGGTTTGTGCGGATTTTTGGTGAACAAGCGGTCGTCAGCGACACGGGTGAAGAAATTGCAGACCCGCGTGCATTTACGAGTAAACCGCGCATTATTCAGGCCCTCGTCTTAGTGGCCGGTGTAGTTATGAATTTGCTTATAGCCTATGCGTTGATATTTGCTTCACAGCTCATTGGTAGCCAGCAGCTTCTCGAGCCTGGGCAGGAAGGCGCTGCTAAAAATGTTTCCGTTATCTTTACCGATGTGCTTCCTAATTCTCCTGCTGCAAAAGCGGGATTTGAGACAGGAGATCTGATTAAAAACACGATGATTCGTTATCCTACCGAAGGAATAAGCTATAACGGCACAAACTCCGCAGCGGTAATCTCGCTCATTGGAAGCGATACGGCACTCGCGCCGATTGAATTCACCGTTGACCGCAATTCGAAAATTCTTACGCTCACGGCAATACCTCAGCAGCACATTGTTACCAATGAGCCTTCGCGACCCGCTATTGGAGTTGCTATTCAAGAGATTGGCATAACGAAAACTCCCTTAAAAGATGCCCCAGTATTAAGTGCAAAAATATTCTGGACCATGGTGACACAAACAGGCGTTGGTCTTTATTCGCTTCTTAAGGGGGTCGTCACGTTTAAGCCAAACCTATCGGAAATTGCTGGCCCTATTGGCATTGCACCCATCGTAGGAAATGCTGCGGCAAATGGTTTCGGTGTCTTGCTTTGGTATACGGCGCTCATATCCATTAATTTGGCTTTTGTTAATCTTATTCCGATTCCTGCACTTGATGGAGGACGTCTCCTCTTTGTGATCATTGAAGCAATACGACGAAAGAAACTAAATCCTAAGATTGCGGACCGCGTGAATATGGTTGGTTTCGTGCTTCTTATAGCACTGATTATCATTGTGTCCGTACACGATATCTTTAAATTGGTGCATTAGGCCCCGTCTCGTCGGTCGCTGCCGCGGCACTCCTTACTTTCTAAGTCGCAGTCGCTCCTAACAAAGTAATGTCGTATACTAGATACATGCGACAAAGCAGGCTATTTACGAAGACGCGGCGCGAAGCGCCGCGTGACGAGCTCGCGAAAAACGCCCAGCTCCTGATTCGCGCAGGGTATGTGCACAAGGAGATGGCTGGTGTGTATTCCTATCTGCCGCTCGGCAGGCGTGTACTTGAAAACATTGAGAAGGTAATTCGTCGCGAAATGGATGCCATTAGTGGTCAAGAAATTCGCATGGCGACGCTGCACCCTTCAGAACCATGGAAGCAAAGCGGCGGCTGGGACAACGTGGACGTGCTTTTTAAGATTGAAAGCCGCACCGAAAAAGAGTATGCCCTTGGGCAAAGCGAGGAAGAAATCGTCACGCCTATAGCAGGAGAATATGCGCCATCCTATAAAGACCTTCCGCTCGCGCTCTACCAGATAGGGCAGAAGTATCGCGATGAGCTTCGCGCAAAGTCTGGCGTGCTTCGCGGGCGTGAGTTCACCATGAAAGACATGTATAGCTTTCATACGTCTCAAGAAGATTTTGATGCGTACTATGAAGTCGTTAAGGAGGCCTACATAAAAATATTTGCTGAGTGTGGCCTCGTGGCAAAAGTAACGGAAGCGTCTGGCGGGAGCTTTAGTGAAAAGATCTCTTATGAATTTATGGTGCTCACGGACGCAGGCGAAGACACGATAGTCTATTGCGAAACCTGTAATTATTGCTCAAATGTTGAAGTAACTAATGCAAAAGAGGGTGATCCGTGTCCAAAAGATGGAAGCGCTCTCAAGCAAGGTATTGCTTCAGAAGTCGGCAATGTGTTTGACCTCGGCCAAAAGTATCCAAAGGCACTCGGTTTTACCTATAAGGACGAAGAGGGTAATGATCAGTACCCAATCATGGGCTGCTATGGCATGGGCATCACGCGCCTCATGGGTGTGGTTGTGGAAGCGCTTGCTGATGAGAAAGGCATCGTATGGCCGGAGAGCATTGCACCGTTTGCGCTGCATCTCGTGAACGCCATGCCCAACGATTCTGAGGCGGTGCAATATGCCGACGAGCTCTATGACTATCTCACCGCACGCGGTACCGCGGTGCTCTACGATGACCGTGACGTGCGCGCTGGGGAGAAATTCGCTGATAGCGACCTGCTCGGTATTCCAAACAGGCTTGTGGTAGGGAAGGAGGCGCTCGCCGGAAACTCGCTTGAGCTGGTGAATCGTGCAACCGGGGAGGTAGAGCGGTATACTCGGGAGGAACTTTTTCAACGGTATGGCACTTAAGATTTCTCGCAGCTCATTTTTCTCGAGCGACATTGGTATTGACCTCGGCACCGGAAATACGCTCGTCTATGTACGCGGGCGCGGCATCGTGATGAACGAGCCATCCGTGGTGGCCGTGAATGACAAGACCGGGCAGGTGGTAGCGGTGGGGAAGGAGGCAAAGGTGATGCTTGGAAAGACACCGCCACATATTCGTGCGGTGCGGCCGCTTTCGCATGGAGTTATCTCTGATTTTGAAGTGACGCAGGAGCTTCTTGCATACTTCGTGCAGAAGGCACAGAACGGTCGCTCGCGCTTACTGGGGCCGCGTGTTGTGGTGGGCGTGCCAACCGGGGTGACGAACGTGGAAAGCCGTGCGGTACGTGATGCCGCGATGACTTCCGGCGCGCGGGAAGTATTCATTATTGAGGAACCGACAGCCGGCGCCATCGGTGCAAAGCTCCCTATTATCGAAGCAAACGGTACGATGGTACTCGATATTGGCGCCGGCACCACTGACATTGCCGTGCTTTCGCTTGGCGGCACGGTATCTTCAAAGAGCTCACAGGTCGCCGGAGACCGTTTTAATGAAAATATTATTGACTACGTGCGCAGCGAATTCCAGCTTGCAATTGGGGAGCGCACGGCAGAGGAGGTGAAGATCGACATTGGTGCAGTGATGCCGCTTGAGACTGAGCTCGAGAAAGCGGTGCGCGGCCGCGATCTTGCAACGGGTCTTCCGCGAGAAATTCTCTTGACTGATTCACACGTACGGGAAGCAATCTCTCCTTCGCTCGACAGCCTTATGGAAGCAATGAAAGAGGTTATCGAGCACACGCCGCCCGAGCTCCTTTCTGATGTGCTTGAGCAAGGCGTGACAGTGTTTGGCGGCGGTGCGCTTTTGCGCGGTCTTCCGGAACTCCTCGCAAAGATGCTCGGGGTACCGGTGCATGTGACCGCCGACCCGCTCACTGCTGTGGTACGCGGCACGGGTATTGTTGTCGAAGATCCTCGCCACTGGCAGGACTCATTCTTGCATGAAGAGGCCATTCTCGCCCAAGCATAATAGGAGCTCGGTAGGGTATGTTGCCGGCGTCGTGGTGGTGCTGGCTGTTGGTTTTATCCTTCTCCTTTTGAGGATTTTTCTTCCTGATGCGTTCATTTCCCTTGCGGCGCCTTTTTGGAAAGCGGGTACTGCTATGGATGTCGGAACGGGAAATTGGTTTACTGGCCTCACCCACGGCTCAAGCCTTGCAGCGCAAAATCAAATGCTGAGCAGCGAGGTGACGACGCTTGAAAACGAAAACGCCGTGCTCACCGCACGTACGCAGGACCTCACGAAACTCCTCGGAAGCCAGCCCGCGCAGACAGGCGGTGCAATTGTGGCAGGTATCCTTGCGCGCCCGCCGCTCTCGCCGTATGACACGCTCGTAGTGGCAGCGGGCGCGCAGGACGGTATCAGCAAAGGGGCGGAAGTGTTTGCGCAAGGCGGCGTCCCCATTGGCACCGTGGAAAGTACCTCCGCGCATTCTGCTACCATTCATCTTCTTTCGACGCCAAACACCACGACCAATGGATGGATAGGGAATGACCGTCTCGCCCTCACACTCACTGGCACTGGCTCAGGAACCTTCTCCTCCTCCTTGCCAAAAAACACGCCGATTTCCGTCGGAGACACCGTGTATATTCCTGGCCCAGGGGCCATTCCTATGGGCACTGTCACCCGCGTAGATAGTGACCCTTCCTCGCCCAATGACACACTGCACATCCAGCCGCTCGTCAATATCTTTTCGCTCACCTGGGTAACCATTGCTTCATAATGTTTAAAAACCCATACCTCAGCATTTTCCTTTCTATCGCCGCATCCATTGCGCCCTTATTTTTCTCTTGGCCATACACGCTCATGCTAAGTATTCTTGCTGCGGTATTCTTTCCGCCCATCGCCATATTCACGGGTCTCCTCCTCGATCTCTCCTATGCAGGACACGCGGGAATTCCCTATTTCACGATACTCGGCTGTGGCATTGCGGTAGCAGGAGCATTCGTGCATCAATTCCTGAAAACACGTATTATGTCGTAATGGCATTGTTTGGGTTTGGCTCTTCACGAAGGAAACGCGTGCGTGACTATGAAATCTCTCCCGATGAGATTTTTCTGGATTCCTCAAACCTTCCTAATTTTAACCAGAACAGTCTGGAGGGCCGCCTG
The DNA here is from genome assembly GCA_029288835.1 of Candidatus Kaiserbacteria bacterium. GTDB lineage: Bacteria > Patescibacteriota > Minisyncoccia > Phycocordibacterales > Phycocordibacteraceae > C7867-001. Next base: position 25,222 of record JARIGN010000013.1, on the reverse strand, counting down.
GAAAAACCGCTTTCAGGCCGCACCTACTATGGCTTTGGTATTGTCGCAGCACTGATCCTATTCATGCTCGTGATGCAGGCAGGGCATTTGGAAATACTGAAGGGTACCCAGTATGCGGAGCGCAGTGAGCAAAACCTTCTTCGCCCCAATGTCATCTTTGCGCAGCGCGGCATCATCATGGACCGTAATGGTATCGCTCTTGTTTCAAACCAAACCTCTCTCGACGGCTTCGTGAAGCGCATCTATACCTACCCAAGCCTTTCTAATGTGCTTGGCTATGTGTCCTATCCAAAAAAGGACAGCTCGGGTGAATACTATGACACAACCATCACCGGTCTCGCCGGTATTGAAAAATCATTTAACACGCAACTCTCCGGCCAAAACGGCACGCTTCTCGTGGAGCAGAATGCGCGTGGAAAAATTCTCTCACAAGGAAGCAGCGTGCCGCCGGTGAATGGTACTAACCTTACGCTCTCTATTGATGCTCGTGCGCAGAATGCACTCTATACCGCAGTGCAGCAGCTTGCAGACCGCGTGCCGTTTAAGGGAGGAGCCGGCATACTTATGAATGCGCAGACGGGTGAAGTGCTTGCGCTTGTTTCGTATCCCACTTTTGACTCAAACGTTATGGCGAGCGGACAACCGGCCGACGTGATTGCCAGCTACTCGACCAGCCCCCGCTCGCCGTACCTCAACCGTCCTATCCAAGGCCTCTACACGCCAGGGTCGGTTGTGAAGCCCCTGGAAGCGAGCGGGGCACTCACCGACGGCACTATCCAGCCAAACGTCACCATCGATGACCCGGGCTATCTCACCGTGCCAAACCCCTATGATCCTGCGCACCCAACAAAATTCGTCGACTGGGAACCTATTGGTGTGGAAGACCTCCGAAAAGCAATTGCATTCTCCTCAGACGTGTACTTTTACATGGTTGGTGGCGGCTACGGAAACCAAAAGGGTCTGGGCATCACGCGCCTTGCGCAGTGGTATAAAAATTATGGTCTTACCTCGCCGACCGGCATCCAGCTTCCGGGCGAAGCAACCGGCTTTGTGCCTACTCCTGCGTGGAAAGAAAAGACTTTTAAGGAAGCCTGGACGCTCGGCGACACATACCATACCGCCATCGGCCAATATGCAACGCAGATCACGCCAATAGAAGAGGCGCGTGCTGTCTCTGCAATCGCAAATGGTGGCATGCTCGTGACCCCAACGCTTTTGAAAGACCAGCCTCTCCAGGGAGAAAGTCTCGATGTGAGCCCGCAAGCACTTGAAGTAGTGCGTGAAGGTATGCGTGAGGGTGTTGCTGGCGGCGGAACGTCGCAGGGCCTCAACGATCTTTCCTCATTCGTGGATGTAGCTGGAAAGACAGGTACTGCACAAACAGGAACCAACAACCAGTATTTCAATGCATGGGCCGTCGGTTTCTTCCCCTATGAGCATCCGAAGTATGTCTATGTGGTGATGATGGACCAAGGACCAACCGGCGACATTTATGGCGGTATCTATGTGGTGCACCAGTTCCTCGAAGCGCTACACCAAACTGCACCGGATTATTTCAAGTAGTTGACGGGAAAATGTGGGCACGTACAATACTTCTAACTTATAAGTAGTATTTTAGAAATGCTTGAACAAGAGACTGTCGTCAGCCAGGAGAAATTTGATGAGATGGTCAAAGAGCTCGAGAACTTGAAGACCGTACGTCGCACTGAAATTGCGAAGAATCTTGAATATGCCCGCTCGCTCGGCGACCTTTCTGAAAATGCTGAATACCAAGAAGCACGTGAGCTCCAGGCAGCTACGGAAGAGCGCATTCGAAAGCTTGAAGAGCTCGTAAAGCGTGCAAAGATTGTCACTGATGGAAAGAAAAAGGATGTGGTTGGTTTCGGTTCCGTTGTTTGCATTAAGAAAGACTCCAGTCCTGATTTGCATGAGTACACGATAGTCGGTTCTGAAGAGGCAGACATGCGCGCACGAAAGCTCTCGCACCTTTCACCGCTTGGTGCTGCACTGATGGGCAAGAAGAAGGGGGAGGTCTTCACGTTCGAAACCCCAAACGGAAAGCAGACCTACACAATTGAGAAGGTGAGCTAGGGGTGTGATACTATTTGCCTATGTTTTGGGCAGACCGCATTGTGCGGGAAATTAAAGAGACCGAGGCGGCACAGCGCGCGGTAGCGAGCAAAGGGACGGCTTCTGAAAAGCCGCTTATTGTGCGTGACGAAAAAAGCCTCACGGGCCGCGTACACATTGGCTCCATGCGTGGTGTTGCTATCCACGGGCTTATTTCAGAAGTACTCGCCCAGGAAGGTATTCCAAACCGCTACCTTTTTGAGCTGAATGACTTCGATGTGTTTGATTCAGTGCCACCCTATCTTCCAAAAGAAGAGTTTGAACAGCATCTCGGGAAGGTGGTATGCGACGTGCCTTCGCCGGTTGAAGGGTATGCAAACTTTGCAGAATACTTTGGTGCGGAGTTTGTTTCCGTGCATAAGAAGGCAGGCTTTTATCCTGAATACTATCGCTCCACCGAGCTCTATCGTTCTGGAAAGATGGACGACTACATTCGCATTGCGCTTAACCATAGCGATGAGGTGCGCCGCATCTATAAGGAAGTGTCGGGTTCGGTTAAGAATGAAAAGTGGCTTCCAATTTCTGTGCTATGTGAGAATTGCAACAAGATGATGACGGTGCGCGCAAGCGACTGGGATGGGCAGACGGTTGCCTATGCATGTGATATCGCTCCTGATGGGACGCAGCCTTGTGGGCATACGGGTCGTATTGAACCATTTGGCGGAACGGCAAAGCTCACCTGGAAAGTGGAGTGGGGGGCAAAGTGGACAGCGCTCGGTGTTGATGTCGAAGGCGCTGGAAAAGATCACTCAACGAAAGGTGGTGCCCGCGATGTGGCAAACCATATTGCGAAAGAGCTCTATAGCCGCGAGTCTCCCTATGATGTGCCGTATGAATTCTTCCTTGTCGGCGGCAAGAAAATGTCTTCCTCAAAAGGGAAGGGCTCAAGCGCAAAAGATATGGGGGAGCTTTTCCCGCCCGAAGTGCTGCGGCTTGTGTTGCTCGGAAAGGATATCAACCAGCAGATTGACGTGGACCCGGAAGGAGACTCGGTGCCGCGTACCTATGACTGGTATGACGAGCTTGGTGAGCATGTGCGCAGCGAGACGTCAGAAGATGACTATGCCCGGCTCTTTAGCTTGTGCGCGGTGAAGCCCCAGGATGAAGAAGGGAATGTGCTTGATGATGCCACCCGAAGTGCTGCCGGAAGCGCGAACACCTGGGAGTTTCGTTTTTCACAGGTAGCTATCATCGTGCAGATGCCGCACCTCGACCTCATCCAGGAAGCTGCTGCAGCGAAAGGTTCGTCGCTCACGGAAGACGAGGTGGCGATTCTTGAGGAACGTGCCGCATATGCAAAGTTCTGGCTCGGCACGTATGCGCCGGAGCAGTTCCGCTATGAGCTGCAGGAGACGATGCCGGAGATGATGCTTTCAGAAGTGCAAAAGACTGCGCTCGCTTCGCTCGCGCAGTACATGGAGACCGAGCACACCGGTGAAGAGATTCACACGAGACTCCACGAGATGAAGACCGAAGTGCCAATCCAGCCAAAAGAGCTTTTCGCTGCGCTCTATAAAATTTTCCTTAACCGTGACTCAGGACCAAAAGCAGGCTGGTTCATTTCGGTGCTGCCACGAGAGTTTGTGCACCAAAGACTCGTGGAGGCGAGTACGTAAGATACGCAATACCGGAAATAAGAAAAGTTCCTCCCTTGCAGGAGGAACTAAGTACGTGTTGCCGTTAGGCCGCTAATGATTGAGGTACGAAGCAGGAAACGATCTGACGTCGAGCGACCGAAATGCACCGTCGATGCATGTGGTCTACTGCCTTCTGAAATTCCTGCTTCCGGGTCGAAAGCTCAATGGGCGAAAGAGATCGCACAAAGATCGCGATTGCAAGCCGTGCGCTCTCAGGAACCACCAAGGGTCCGCCTGCATTCTCGAGGTGCTCGGGCGCATAGGCAATTCGGTAGAGCGAGTTCGGCCTGCGCCGACAATACTTCCGTTGTGACCGCTTGAGTTCTCGATCCACCCAGATAATTGCGAATGTCGCAGGCTGGGCACGAGCCGCGGGGCCTTCAAAGACCACCGCTTCAGCGTCAAGCTTTTCTGCAAGTGCTAGGGTGAGAAGCGTAGTCTGCAAGCCATTCGGCTCCAGAATCATATAGTGCACACGGGTATCCATTTCCTTACCCCTAAAGATCTGTTCTTCCTGCCCCCATGGCAAAAAGGAAGGCCCTGACTTTGTCAGGGCCTTCCTTCAATTTTCTTCTTCCTTAGTTCTTTACGTAGACTGGAGAAAGCTGAAGGGAAACCCCGACGAGACGGAGCAGCTTTGTAAAGATGACGTAAGAAATGCGCTGGGTAAATGCTTTCATAAAAATGAGTATAGCATGAACCAAAAGAGCCACAAGCTGAGCCGTTAAAACTGGGGATAACATACCGGGGTGGGTGAAAGTGTCATATACTGATGAGTAGGTGGGATGGAGTGTCATAGAACTTCTTCCCACCGCTTACCTACAATGTTTATCGGAGAATACCGCCACACCTTTGATGCGAAAAATCGAATTTCGCTCCCTGCAAAATTTCGCAAGGAATTAGGTGCGTCGGTCATCGTCACACGCGGCCTCGACCACTGCTTGTACGTGTATCCGAAGACGGCGTGGAAGAAGGAAGCAGTGCGCATTTCGGCGCACTCGAGCGGGAGCGCAGCAGGCCGAGGTCTTGCGCGCCTCATGCTTGCCGGAGCTTCCGAGGCAGATGTTGATAGTGCAGGCCGCATCCTCGTGCCAGACTACCTTCGCACGTTCGCAAACTTGTCGGTGAAGTCAGTTATCGCCGGCGTGTCAGAACGTGTTGAGATTTGGGACGAAGCTGCGTGGGAGACCTACACCAAAAACATCGAGCGTGACGCAGACGAGTTCGCAGAGAAGCTTGGTACAGCACAGGAAGCCGCTTCATAGCCTATGCAAAACGGCGGCCACGAGACAGTTCTCCTCCACGAAGCTATCGAAGCGCTTGAAATCGCTCCAAATGATGTGGTTGTTGATGCCACCATCGGCGGGGCAGGGCACTTCGCCCTTCTCATGGCAAAGCTCGGGTATGACGGAACGATTCTGGGTATAGATGCAGACGAAGAAGCGATCGCACGAGCCCAGGCAGCCTATGAAGCAGCCGAAGAGGCACCCACGATGTTTCTCGCACACGATAACTTCCGCAATCTTGAAGAGATTCTTGAGATGCGTGGTATTGAAAAGGTGACGAAAGTGCTTTTCGACCTTGGTTGGAGTGGCTACCAGCTCACGCGTGGCAAAGGCTTTTCCTTCCAGACCGATGAGCCGCTCATCATGACCTATGGCGACTCTACCAGGACCGCAGAAGAAGTGGTGAACACGCTTCCGGAAGCCGAGCTCGCAGACGTGCTCTATGGCCTTGGTGAGGAACAGTTTTCGCGCCAGATTGCGCGCGGTATCGTCGAAGCGCGTAAGAAACAACCGATCAAGACCACCTTTGAGCTCGTCGATGTCATTAAAGCTTCAACCCCGTTCTGGTACCATCATCGCCGCTTGCACCCTGCGACCAAGACCTTCCAAGCGCTCCGCATCTACGTAAATGATGAATTTGGTGCACTTCGCGATGGTCTTACCGCAGCATGCAAGAAAACGTCACCCGGAGGCCGCATTGCCGTCATTACCTTCCACAGTGTTGAAGACCGTATCGTGAAGCTCCATTTCCGCGACGAGGTAGCGAAGGGAAATGGAAGCCTTATTACCAAGAAGCCGATAGTGCCGAGTGCCCAGGAAGTGTCCCAAAACCCTCGTGCCCGCAGCGCCAAGCTCCGCGTATACGAAGTTTGCCCGCTCAAGTGCAAGCCCTTTAAGAACCTTAGCAATAATGTACCTTTGTATGCGTGACCATCTTGTCTCAATCCTTAGTTTTTCATGCGGTGCCTTAACCCTTTCATACATTGCTTTGGTGGGCTTCACTATTTTCTTTGCGTCATGGCAAACCACCGCAACTCAGTCACTACGTGCAAGCGAAGGGCAGCTCGGCAGCCTCGAGGCGAAATACTATAGCGCTATGGATCACGCAAGCACCCTTAACCCTACGCAGCTTGGCTATGTCACACCAAAAAGCGTGCAGTTTGTTCCTGCAGCACAGAACGTTGGTGCAACGCTTACCTTTGCTCGAAATTAACACCTCTGTTCGTGCTACTGTATAGAGGTTATGCGACGTTCATTCCGGTTACGGTTACGGATCATTGCCGGAGTCATCGTCTTTGTCGCACTCTTTCTCGTAGCGCGTTTGTACTATGTGCAGATCATCCATGGCTCGAGCTATGCGCTCCGGGCAAACCAGCAGTATGTGAGCTCGAGCCAGCAGCTCTATGACCGCGGCACGATATATTTCACACTTAAGGACGGCACGCTGATTTCAGCCGCAACGCTTGCGACAGGCTATACCATTGCTATCGACCCGGAAGAGATAAAGGACCCAAGCACGGTGTATGCGGCGCTCTCCTCGCAGATGCCTCTTGATGCCAATACTTTTTATACGTCAGCGGCGAAAAAGAATGACCCGTATGAAGTGCTTGCACACCATGTTTCGCAGCCAGTAGGGCAGGCTATTAATGCGATGAATATTCCGGGCGTGCTCGTGGAGACCGAGCGCTGGCGTATATATCCTGGCGGAAGCGAAGCAGCGCAGGCGCTTGGCTTCGTGGGCTATGGAAGCGGCAGTACGCTTTCTGGGCAGGCTGGTCTTGAAAAGTACTACAACACCGTGCTGAACCGTTCGCCCGAAGGTCTTTTTGGAAACTTCTTTGCGCAGATATTTGGCGGTCTCGGCAGCAGTCTTGGCAGTGCACAAAATACTGAAGACGGCGATGTGGTTACTTCTATCGAACCAATCGTGCAGGAGCGGCTCGACCAGGACCTTGCAGCCGTCACTAAGAAATATGGCAGTACCGAGTCGGGCGGCATTATCATGAACCCTAAGACGGGCGAGATCATCGCCATGGGAAGCTACCCGAGCTTTGATCCCAACAACGTCGCGCAGGCAAATCCTGAATACCTCGGGGATCCTATCGTACAGCATGAGTATGAGTTCGGCTCTATCGTGAAGTCGCTGACTATGTCCTCAGGTATTGATTCCGGTGCGGTCACGCCGGACGAAACCTATAACGACACCGGCTGTATCCACCCTAATGGCGCAACGGTGTGTAACTTCGACCTTAAGGCGCGCGGTGTCATTCCGATGATTCAGATTCTCGACCAGTCACTCAACGTGGGTGCGGCGTATATTGCCATTCAGATGGGTCACGCGACGCAGCGAAAATATGACACGCAGCTCGGGCTTGGGGAAAAGACGGGCATTGACCTCCCGGGAGAAGTAGCCGGAAATATCCGAAACTTGAATACTGCAGAAGAGGTTAACTATGATACGGCTGCCTTTGGACAAGGTATCGCGGTGACGCCCGTGGAGATGATTCGCGCGCTTGCGGCAAACGCCAATAATGGTGCCATCGTCACGCCGCACGTGGGCACGGCTATTCAGTATGAAGATGGTACGACGCGAAAGATTTCCTATGGCTCGCCGGTGCAGGTCTTCAAGCCTTCTACGGCAGCAGCCGTAACCAAAATGCTTGTGACGGTATTTCCTCCGGATGCAAAGATAGCTATGGCTGCAGATCCGAGTCTCCAGATGCCTATCGTGCCGGTTGCGGCAAAGACGGGTACTGCGCAGATCGTGAACCCGCAGGGCGGCTACTATCACAACACGTTTTTCCACTCGTTTTGGGGCTATTTCCCGGCCGATAACCCGCAGTTTGCGATACTCCTCTATACGAATAGGCCGCAAGGTGTAGAGTATGCCTCAGGAACGCTCACAGGCACCTTCATGGACCTCACGAACTTCCTCATTAATTACTACGTGCTTCCGCCAGGGAGTTAGAGTGCAAAGCCCGGCCACCGTGCATCACACCTATGCGAAAACTTCTGAAATCAATGCTCACCGCACTCCTCGCCTCACTCTCGAGGAGTATTGTGCGTAAATATACGCCAAAGGTGGTAATGGTGACGGGTAGTGTGGGGAAGACCTCCACAAAAGACGCAGTAGCTGCCGTTCTAGCAGAGAAGTTTTATTTGCGAAAAAGCGAGAAAAGTTTTAATAGCGAAATTGGCGTACCGCTCACCATCATTGGTTCGAAGAACCCATGGTCGAACCCCCTTGCGTGGCTTTCGCTTTTTGGAAAAGCTCTCGTGCTTCTTTTTTTGCCAAACGACTATCCTCAGATGCTTGTGCTCGAGGTGGGTGCCGACCAGCCAGGAGATTTACAAAAGATACTGCGCATTGTAAAGCCTGATGCAGTAGTGGTGACACTGCTGCCAAGCGTGCCCGTGCACGTGGAGTTTTATACTGGGCCGGAGCAGGTGCGCGAGGAGGAATTTTCCCCGGCACGTGCGCTTCAGGCTGGCGCTCCGCTTATTATTAGTGCTGACGATTCTTTTGCGAGCGACCTTGCAGAAAAGACGAAGGAAGAAAAGGGTGAGTGGGCAACAGTTACCACCTATGGCACGGCAGAAGATGCGACTGCGCGTATTGAGGATATTTCCGTATGGCTTGCTGATATGGAGGGAATGGTAAATGGAAATGTGCAGGGAAATGAACAAAGGAATCAACAAGAAAAGCAAATACTCGGCATGCAGGCAAAGCTTGTGGTGGAAGGGAGGCCATACCCACTTACCGTTCCTGGTGCCCTTGGCCGGTCCCAGCTTTTTGCACCGGCCGCAGCCATTGCTACAGGTCTTGCGTTTGGCATGATTGCTTCGGAAGCACTCGAAGGCCTTGAAGAATACACAACTCCTCCTGGCCGCGGCCGGGTATTTGAAGGGAAGAAGGGAACGCTTTTAATTGATGACACCTACAATTCTTCGCCTGCAGCGGTGGAAGAAATTCTTGCTTCGCTATCTCTCATACCTCAGGAGTATGCAAAAAGAAAAGTGGTGGTGCTGGGTGACATGCTGGAGCTCGGCGTATATTCCGAGGCAGAGCATGCTCGAGTGGGGCATATGGTTAAAGGTGTGGCAGACGTTCTCATCACCCTTGGCAACCGTGCGAAAGGCATTAGCGACGCCGCGCTAGCCGATGGCATGCCTGTAGAAAAGGTGTGGCATTTCGGTGTTGAAGAAGGTGAAAAACCTGGAGACGCAGCTCTTAAGGCAGCCGCCCATCTTGAGCAGATTCTTGAGGAAGGGGATGTGGTGCTTGTAAAAGGATCGCAGGGCGTGCGCATGGAGCGCATTGTGCGGCCTCTCCTCGCGCACTATGAAGATATTTCCGGGCTGGTACGCCAGGACGAAGAGTGGCAAAAGCGCTAGGAAAAGAGGCTTCTTTTTTCTCTTTTTTCTGGTATAAATATGTAACAAGAAAGACGGCTCATCGGAACGGCGTTGCCACTTCCAGAGAGTCGTGGAAAACAAATAAATAAGGCTCCATCGTCTAACGGTTAGGACAGATCCCTCTCACGGATCAAATCGGGGTTCGATTCCCCGTGGAGTCACCAATGCAAACCGCCGAAAGGCGGCTTTTGCATTGGTGACTCCAAGCAAGCGTGGGACGCTTGCGGCGGGGAATCGAAGACCTTGCGAGCATGAGTTCGAGCATTCCTATGCGAAGAAATCATCCGCAAGGTGTACTGCTCCTGTAAGGAGCGATTCCGTGGAGTCACAAACTGGGATTTATTTCCCTTAAACTAATGAAATGTTTGCCCCCTCTAATTTTTCCTGGCAATCATTCATGTATAAATTGCACTAGCTATATAGGTAGATAATACTTGACATTATAATTTATATGGTACATAATAATACTGGCTTTGATCTTACACATCTTGGCCATTCCTGAAGCTCCAATGGGAAGATGATGATGACGAAACAACTGACCCCGCGGATCATCCGGGACATCGTTCCGAACCCGCACTGCCTGAACCTGAACGTGAACACGCCCATCTCGACTGACTACATCGAGACCTTCCACCTTCCTCTCCGCGAGAGCTCTGAGAAGTACATCGAGAAGGTCGGCGAGGTCGGCGCGGCGCTCGTCCGCAAGATCAGCGGCATCCTGGGCTGCGAGAGCATTTCGCTCCAGCAATACTCGGTGCAGGTGATCGTCGGCAAGGCCTTCGACCTCGACAGGGACGGCATCGCCGACGACGTAATCGAGGCACTCAAGGACTGCTTCGGCGACAAGCGCGATCAGGTCGTGGTGGGGAACGACGACACTCGACACCTCTACCGCGACATGGACATGGACGACGATTTCGGCTTCGACGACCGTCGTTCCCGGCCATCCTTCGTGGATCTCGGCGAACCGATCTTCTCCGACGAGGAAATTGAAGCCGCGCACGAAGAAGCCGGCACCCACTTCGACCCGATCCTCGAAACCGTCGACCCGCGCATGGTGGGCGAAGACAGCGAGGAGCCCCGGTCGGCCAACTGATTTCAAACTCGTACAAGCCCCGCGAGTATAAATAAGGGGGCTTTTTTGTTGCTCGCCTAGACATAGCGTGAATACGTGAGTTCTATATCTATTCGGGTAAAAGTTATAGTGATAAATCAGCCAAAAATTAAGGATTTTCAACACTAATTTCTGCTTTAAAAATCCTTCAAAAACTCTGTTCCATTTTAAAATAATGTTTGCCATGTGTTCGATTCCAGAAACAATGGGCTCACCAATGCATACCGCCGAAAGGTGTACTGCTCCTGTAAGGAGCGATTCCGTGGAGTCACCAACGCATGATAAAAGAAATCGCCGGTCAAGCCGGCGATTTCTTTTACAGTTATGTAGTCTTATTTAGTGTAACTTTTATCCCTTTTCCCATTTACTACGGAGTCACCGTCACACTCGCACTTGCGCTATCTCCGTTCTGTCCGGAGAAAGTATAGGTGTAGGTGCCGGGTGTAGTAGGAGCAGAGAACGAGCCGGTTGAGAAGTTACCGCCACCATCTGCATGAGCAGTCGCTACGGTCGTTCCATTCATCAATACGGTGACCTGCTCTTCATGGTTGAAGTTGCGTCCTGAGAAATCAAGTGAAGTGCCCGCGCGCACAGACTCACCATTTTGCTCAATCATTGCCGCTCCACTTGTACCTGCACCACCGGTATTACCCGAACCACTTCCTCCTCCGATAGTTGTGCCATTCCAGCTAAGGCCAAAGTGCGAGAAGAGGGCAGCGAGCTCTGCTTCAAGTGCAGTGAGTTCGCTCTGTAACTGATCAAGGGTCACTGTGCCAGTGGTGGTCGTTCCTGTTCCGGTGGTAGAAGTAGAACCAGTGCCCGTATTTGTCGAGCTAGAAAGCGTCATGAAGGTACCTTCAGCTGACATGTTCATGTTGCCTGAGCCGTCAGTACCCTTAACTACATAGTAGTAGGTGGTATTAGGCATGAGGCCTGTGAGCATTTCTGAATGGTTCATCATCGAGCCCGTATCAAGCGTGGTAGAGCCGGTATACATGCCCGAGCTCGTACCATACCAGACCTGCGCATTGGCATTCACATCAGTGTTCCAGGTGATAGTTGCTCCAGTGTCAGTTGGGTTTGCCATGATCATAGAGAACATAGGCTCAGTGGTGCTAGCGGTTGACGTTGCTGTTGAGCCGGTTGTTGATCCCGTGGTGGTCCCCGTCGTGCTTCCAGTATTCATGCTCTGCGTTGTGGTGAAGCTATAGAGTCCCGAAGCATTCAGGTTATTGGATGCGTCATTGGAGAGCACCTGGAAGTAATAGGTTGTGCTTGGCAATAGGTTGGTAAGCATGACCGAGTGATTTGTCACCTGGCTCATGTTCCATCCGGAATACATTGTGAGCGGGGTAGTGGTGCCATAGGCTACATTTGAGGATGACGGTTCATCGCTCGTCCAGGTAATGGTTGCCTCTGTGTCAGATGCCGTGAGGCCAACCCCTGAAAGCATCGGTTCACCATTGGTTGAGGTGCTTGCGGTAGTCATGAAGGTGCCTTCGGCGGAGCGGTTCATGTTGCTCGAAGAATCCGTACCTGTTACGACGTAATAATAGGTTGTACCAGGGTTAAGACCTGTCAAAGCTTCGGTGTGACTGGTGCTCGTGGTGGTATCAAGCGTGGTAGAGCCGGTATAGTTTCCCATGCTCGTGCCATAGAGCACTTGGGCGTTTGTTGGCTCATCGGTATTCCACATAGCGCTTCCACCCGTATTGGTTGGCGTTACTGTTATTCCTGAAAATTGTGGTTCACTGACGGTCTGGGCACTTGCGGTAGCTGCAAGAAATGCTCCAGCGACCAACAGCGAACCTGCTGCGGTGATAAGTTTATTCATACGATACAGTGCGTTACTTTATAAAGTGATTCAAATTAATTAGTAATGTTTACTACTAATGGCGTCGTGCGAGCATTAGACGCATCATACAGCGGAGCATATTAACAGGGCGTGAATTATGTAAGAAAATCAAGGCGGAATTTCTTCCTTTTACTCAACAGTGTGGTACTATGTTCTGGGTTTGGCTGAGGTAGCCGCGCAAGCAAAGAGGGGAGAAAGATGATTTTCTTTAATCCATCGTCTGTGTATCCCCGTCATATTGCTCGGGGAAGGCTGGTCGTTACGAAATACGTAGAAGGTGATCTCTGGCTCGTTGACTTTGATCGTCAGGAGCAACGAGTACAAATTGGACATGGTGAGACCGTGTGCATCCTTAATATGCCACCTGTCACGGAAAATCTGCTCGGTTTAGATCCTGGGCCGCAAAATGCAAGGTTTTTCTGGCAGCATAAGCCTGAGACGCGGCTTCCACGACGTACGTTCTTCCCAGGATACTTTCTTTTCCCGAAGCACGCACACTTTTCACAAAGAAAAAAATATCCGCTTGAAGAAATCTTTTGCGAAGAAGGTGTGGTTCTTGAAAGAGCTGCAAACGACTTCTAATGTTATTGAGTCTTTTCACCCGCCGCGTTTACGCGAGCGGGTTTCTTTTTATGCACTAATCTCTAATTAGGAAAATTTGACTGACGGCCAGTGAGCGCTAGGAACTTATTTTGAATACTTGCATCGGGCGGCACCTGCACCTCAGGCTTAAAGACACCGATCTTTCGCCACTCTTCAGCAATTGGAAGCATCTCGTCATAGAGACCCTGGGCTAGTTCTGCAGAAAGGGGAGAAGGAATGCCGAGAACGGTTGCGAGCTCATGCGCGCGAATGGCGCGGAACATGTTGATCTGCCAGAAATATTCACGCACCTTATAGTCACCGAATGAGCAGTGGACTATTTGGTCGAGGTTGGTCACCGCACGAGCGGCAGCGATTGCGCTTTGCGCAATCGCTGAAAAGTTTCCCTTCGGGTCATCTTTAAGAAGGTCACCGTCGTACTTGTCTTTGCCCGCCTCTTCCATAGTCTTTCCCGCAAGCATGTCGGGCACCCACGCATCGTCATAGGCATGATAATTAATCACGTCGCGAAGGGTCCAAGCGCGGGAGTGGTCGTGTCGCACCGCAAACTCCGGCCCCATTTCCATCTGCCACTGGTCATCCTTGATCTGGTTCACCACCGTTACCATTGCCTCATCGGCCAGCACGAATACTTCAGGCTCAGTCATAGGTGTGTAGAATAAAATAATAAATGTGTGTTTAAAGTAAACTCTCTTAAGAGAGAAGTGAATCCACGACTTCCTTCACTACGGCCCCGTCCGCGTTACCCTTAAACTCCTTCATAAGAAAGCCTGTGAGCTTGCCAGCGTCGCCTTTGCCGCTCGCGCCTATTTCCGCAGCTTTTTCTTTTGCAGCCTTTTCAATCTCTTCGCGCGACATCTGTGCAGGGAGGTATGACTCAATAATATTCAGTTCCTCGTATTCAGGCTTTGCGAGCTCGTTACGGCCCGCCTGCTCAAACTGGGTAATGGAATCTTTGCGCTGGTTTGCAGCGCGTTTTAAGACCACAAGTGCTTCTTCATCAGTGAGAAACTCATTTGGCTTCCGTTTCTTTGCGACTGCTTCATTGGTCATTGCGGTGGTGAGGGAACGAAGGGTGCGCAGCCGTGCCTCGTCGTGTGCCTTCATTGCTTCGGGAATACCTGCTTTGATTGATTCGTGTAGTGCCATATATTCGCATTTTACCACCAAAAACAGACAGTGCTACGGGCTTTTGCTATACTGATGCTATGACCCTTGGAATCATCGCAGCAATCATTATTCTTATGTTTTTTGGGCAGGGCGTGATGCTTTATGTAATACTGAAAAGAAACCCTCGAAGCAAGGAGACTGAGCTGCGTGATGAACTCGCTCTCCAGCAAGAAGAGCAGGCAAGCGCGCAAATGCAGCAAGGTCTCATACTTCTGCAAAAGCAAATGGAGCAGCTCGAGCGTTCGCTCGACGCCCGTATGTCTGAGTCATCGAGAAATGTAAATGAGACGGTTAAGAACCAGCTCGGAGAGTCAGCACGACTCATCCGCGAGATCACGCAGGAGATCACTTCAGTGAAGGAGATAGGCCGCCAGACCCAGGGCTTTGCCGAGCAGCTCCAAAGCCTGCAGGACGTGCTTCGCAACCCTAAGCAGCGCGGTATTCTCGGTGAATATTATCTCGAGACGGTGCTTAAAAATGTTCTCCCGCCGGGCATGTACAAGATGCAGCACCCTTTCTTAAATGGCGAAATTGTAGACGCAGCGGTGTATGTGAATGATAAGATCGTGCCGATCGACTCAAAGTTTTCCCTTGATAACTACAACCGCTTTGTCGGTACTCATGATGCCGTTGAGCGAGCGCAGCATGAAAAGGCATTTGTTGCAGACCTCAAAATGCGCATTTCCGAGACGGCAAAATACATTCGCCCTGAAGAGGGAACCATGGATTTTGCTTTTATGTTTATTCCTTCGGAAGGTATTTATTATGACCTGCTCGTAAATAGTGTGGGGGCTGATGAAGAGGAAAACCTCATTCATCGAGCGGCTTCAAAATATAAAGTGATAATTGTTTCGCCGACTTCATTCTTGGCATACCTTCAAACCGTGCTGCAGGGGCTCAAGGCCCTCGAGATTGAGCAGAAAGCCGTCGAGATCCAAAAGCGTGTGGGGGAGCTTGGGAAGCACATCAGCACCTATGAGGAATATTATAAGAAGCTTGGTGGTGCGCTCGGCGTTGCGGTCTCTCACTACAACAGCGGCTACAAGGAGCTCGGAAAGATTGATAAGGATGTGTACCGCATTGCAGAGTCACGTATCGGTATAGAAATGGAGGCACTCGATAAGCCGAGCTTGGAGCTCTAGCAGCACCAGACGCTTATAGCGTTATGCACCGTCCGGCTCAGAATAAGCTCTTCATTTAAATTTTAGGCGTACTATTGATAATAGGGAGGTTCGCACCAGAGCGGGCTGAGAAAAAAGGTGGGATATGTGTGCGTATGGTGTATGCATTGGAGCTGTCTGCGAACAAACACTTGAACAGTACTTTCGAACTCGTGGCCAAAAAGACTATGAGATCTGGCATCAAGCCAGGCTTACGAGAAGCGCGGCTCCGACACTCGGCGCAGGGGATACCGTCCTTGTGGTGGCACAAACTGCCACGCCAGGTGAGCTGAGTGAGTTCCTTGATGAACTCAGCGCTATCCGCGAGCCTACAGAATCGGTGCCTGAGCTTAAAGACTGCTGTCGCGTCCTTCTCCTCGATGAGCAGGCTGCGGAAGCTATCGCTGGGCCGTCAGAGATTCTGTGCGGAGTCCTCCGCAAACCGAACGACTCTCTCTACGGAGAGCTTTTCTTCCGGGACTGAGACCGTTTTCGTCCAGTACTGGACTTTAGCCGGCGCGCTTGCGCGCCGGCTTGCTTTTTACCCGCCAAAACGGTACTATATTCCCACTATGAATTATGCAGTGATAAAGGCCGGAGGGAAGCAATATGTGGTAAAGCCAGGGGATCTGGTCACTATTGAGAAGTTCCAGAGCCCAAATGGTGAGGATGTAAAGAAGGGCGATGCCGTAACCTTTTCAGAGGTCCTTTTGACCGACGATGGCAAGGCAGCTACCCTTGGCGCTCCTTTCATCTCTGGGGCAAGCGTAACCGGTACGGTCTCTACCGTTGGCCGCGCAAAGAAGGTTGAAGTCGTTAAGTATAAGGCAAAGAGTCGCTACTTGAAGCGCCGTGGCCATCGCCAGCCATTCGTAAAGGTAAAGATTGAGGAGATTGCGTAAAGAAATAAACTAGAAAGAAAAGAGCCGAAAACGGCTCTTTTTACTAATTACCCGGCTCTTACAATGACAAATGGGACGGCATATGGTTATACTAACTAAAAAGGTCTTTCAGAATTGGGGAAGCAAAATGGGAAGCGTTACGTACATAAAAGAGTTTCTTGCTGCCCGATGCAATGGCTTTTATTGCCCTTACAAACGAGAAAGGGAAATACACGAATTTCAAGGGCCACAGGCCTGGTGCGACGAGTGTCCAATTTTTCTCGAGGTTTTGCCTGAAGTCGATTTAAATCAGGCACGGGAGCGGTAACGTAATGTGTAGAAAATAAGGCGGCCGAAATAGCAACTCGGTCGCCTTTACGTTTCCTTCCTGTTTTGCAATGCCCCTGAAAGCGTCTCGGCGTCAGTGTATTCTAGCTCAGTACCAGTTGAAAGGCCTCGGCCAAGGATGGTGAGCTTGAGGTGCTCGCGCAGCGGAGTGAGGATTTCGCGGATGCGGTCAGCGGTGTGCTCGCCTTCGTTGGTTGCGGAAAGCGCGAGCACCACTTCGCGAAGCGGCGCGTTTGTAGGGGAGCCATCCTGAAGCCTTTCCCTTAGGCGGGCGTTAATCCTATCCACGAGCTCCTTCTCACGTATCTGGCCTTTACCGGAAAGGGTGAGCACACCGCCAAGGACAAAGTAACGACCGCGGTAGGTATTGGCACGCTCAACGGCAAGCAGGTCCTGGTCCTTTTCCACCACCATGAGAAGACTGTCGTCCCGGCTTGCATCAGCACAGTAGTTGCAAAGGGTTCCCGAACCGCTCCAGAAGCGCAAGCATTCTATGCACTGCTTCACATCGAGGCCAATATTTTTAATCAGGTCTGCAAGACGAGATCGGTCGCCTTCAGAAACAGCGAGTAAATGATACACAAAACGGCGGGCCTGGCGAGGTCCAATTCCTGGGAAGCGCTCAAAGGCACGTGATAGTTCTTCAACTCGGTCTCTCATAAAGGGTATCTAAAAACTAAAATTCTGCAGCGAGCTCTCCATAGCCAGACTTATCCATTGAAAGGAAGCTAGTACGCTTGTCGTCAAAGATGAGCTCGACACGGCCCGTTGGTCCGTTACGGTGCTTCTCAATGAGGATCTCCGCAATATTCTGGCGTTCGCTGTCAGGATTATTTTTATCCTCACGATGGATGAACATCACCACGTCCGCATCCTGCTCGATCGATCCCGAATCACGAAGGTCAGAAAGGCGTGGCTTGCCACCGCGCTGCTCCACGGCACGGGAGAGCTGCGATAGGGCAAGTACCGGCACCTCAAGCTCGCGCGCGAGTGACTTAAGCGAGCGAGAGATTTCCGTAACCTGCTGCACCATGGAGTCGGAGTTTTTGGTGTTGGTGGGCGCCATGAGCTGGAGATAGTCCACGATGATGAGACCAATACCACGCTCACGCTTCAATCGGCGCGCCACCGCACGCATCGCAAGGATATTATTTCCTGGATGGTCATCAATATAAATAGGGGCTTTCGAAAGGTTTTCAATGGCATCACGGATACGGTCAAAATCTTCCTGTGCGCTCACGGTATTGGTGCGGATCTTCCAGGAGTTAACATAGGACTCTGCTGAGATCATGCGGTCAATAATCTGCTCAGAGCTCATTTCAAGGGAAAAGATACCGACAGGCACGTTATGACGCACTGCCGCGTTTCGCGCGATATCGAGTGCAAAAGACGTCTTTCCCACGGAAGGGCGTGCGGCAAGAATAATGAGGTCTGATGAATGAAAACCGGAAAGGAGGCCATCGAGCTCTGAAAAGCCAGTCGGCGTACCGCGAATCTCTTTATCATTACCCTTCGATTCCATGCGCTCCCACGCAGCCTCAAGCTTTTCAGAAATAGGGATGAACTTGTGGGTGCCGTACGCGTTGCTCACCGCATAGATAGATTTTTCAGCCGTGTCGAGCACCTCGGTGGTGTCGCGGCTTTCGTCATAGGCAGCCTCGGTTATTTCATAGGCTGTGTCAATGAGCGAGCGCATCAAGTGCTTGCGCGCCACGAGCTCGGCATAGTGCTGATAGTTTCCGGGAGAAGGGGCGCTATTCACGAGCTCCGCAATATAGGCCCGGCCTCCAATGCGCTCAAGCTGGCTTTTTCCGGAGAGGTGCTCGCTCAGCGAAAGAAGGTCGATCGGCTCGGCACGCTCCACAAGCTCACGCATGCCTTCATAAATAAGGCGGTGCTTTTCCGCATAAAAAGAATCGGGACGAATAATATCGCCTACGTCGTGAATAGCCTCAGGCTTTAGAAGTAGTGCGCCAAGCAGACCTCGCTCTGACTCGAGACTTTGCGGTGGCACACGGGTAAAGGAATCTGCCATTCACTCAAGTATACCAGCCAGCGCACTTTTGCGGAGCTTGACGAAGGCTTGTGCTAGTTCTTGGAAATAAGCGTCAAAAGGGGGCCGGTAGGGGAGTCTTCCACAAGATATCCACGGTTTTTGAGCTTCTCGCGGAGCGTATCAGATTTTGCATAGTCCTGGACACGGCGCGCTTTCTCACGGTCTCGCACGAGGTCTTGGATATCGTCCGGCAATTCTTCCGGCTTTCGCTTTCGTGCAGACTCGGGTGGGGCGAGAAGAGAAAGTCCAAGGTGCGCTTCAGCAGTCTGGAGAAAGGCATTCTTTTCTTTTGGCGAAAGATCCTCATCGCGAAGTATTTCCCAAAGATAGGCGACGCCTTGCGGTGTCGCAAGGTCGTCATGCATCAGACGAATAAACTTCTTTTGGCATTCAAGAATCTTTCCACTCTGCTTAGCTTCGCCCTTTGACTCATGCTGCACGTTTGCTGCAAGTCTCCAAAGGCGCTGGAGTGCTTCGCTCGCACCCGCGAACGCCTCCCAGGTGAAAGAAAGGGAAGAGGAGTAGTGTGCCTGCAGGAAGAAATAGCGCAGCGCGAGGGGGTGATATCCACGCTCGGTGATATCGGAAAGGTAAATAGTATTGCCGATAGATTTAGAAATCTTTTGGCCATCTATAGTGAGAAAGGCGCAGTGCATCCAATAGTGGACGAAAGGATGACCAAGCACACCTTCAGACTGTGCAATCTCGTTGTTATGGTGGACCGGAATGTGGTCGATGCCGCCAGTGTGGATGTCTATGGTGTCGCCAAGGAGCGCTCGCACCATCGCAGAACACTCAAGATGCCAACCCGGAAAGCCGAGACCCCAGGGCGAGCTCCATTCCTGTTGGCGTTTTGTGGTGCGTGGAGAGAATTTCCACAGAGCGAAATCCGCAGGATTTCGCTTCTCGCTGGTGTGCTCCTTGAGGCGCGTGCGGCCTGCAAGCGCAATTTGGTCGTGAATTGTTTCGGCCGAGCCCTGCTTTAGGGCTTCATCTGAAATGCCGCCAAGCTTGCCATAGTCGGGGAACTTGCTGGTATCAAAATAAATACCGTCGCTAGTGCGATAGGTGTAGCCTTTCTGCTCGAGCGTCTTTGCCATCGCGATTTGTTCCTGAATATAGTGCGTCGCACGGGGAAAAAGAATCTCGTCGAGATTCATGTTCATCTGCTTCAAGTCTTGGAGGAAAAGGTTTGTATAGCGGCTCGCTATTTCTTCCGCGGTCGTACCTTCGCGCTTTGCGCCCATTTCCATTTTGTCCTCACCCTCGTCTGCGTCACTCACGAGATGCCCTACATCCGTGATGTTTATGACGCGCCTCACATGGTACCCGTCTGCTTCGAGCGTGCGGGCAATAAGGTCCGAAAAGATATAGGGGCGAATGTTTCCAATATGCGCTTGGCTATACACTGTAAATCCGCAGGAGTACATTGTCGCGATACCAGGCTTAAGCGAAGCAAACTGCTCCTTTCTGCCGGAAAGGGTGTTCGTAAAAAAGAGAGGTAATGACAACGATGAAGAAGGGGAGGAGAGGGAAGTGCCAGGTGAGGTGTGCGGAAGGGTACCTGGTGCATTTGCCGGCGAGCGTTTCTTAAATGGCCACATGTCCCTATAGTATCGCATGCTATACTTTTGAAAACATATGCACGAGGAACCAGATCTTGATGAGGTGAATGGGTGGGAAGGATTAGGAAAAAGAAATGAGCACGAGGAAGACGCTGGAGCTCCTCATTCGCCCAGTGGTGGCATGCATTCATTTCTCAAAAAATGGGGAACACTCCTCCTCGTTCTTATCATAGGCTTGGGGCTCGGGTACGGCGTTCATTCTCCTTTGGGTGAAGCAGCTCTTTCAAACGTCCCGCTTCTCGGCGACGGCCTCAATGCTACGCCCGATTCTTCGGCAAACCTCACCGATTTCTGGAAGGTCTGGAATATTTTGAACACACAGTATGTCATCACGCATGCCTCAAGCACGATGCCAACCACACAGGACAAAGTCTGGGGCGCTATTGAAGGACTCACCGCTTCCTATGGCGACCCATACACCGTCTTCTTCCCACCAACTCAGGCAAAAGAATTCCAGGATGACATATCAGGAAGCTTTGGTGGCATTGGTCTTGAGATCGACCAAAATGCAAAGGGTGAGCTTGTCGTGATAGCACCGCTTAAGGGAACACCGGCTGCTGCTGCAGGGTTTGAACCAAACGATATTATTGCCGCCATTAATGCAACGAGCACTCAAGGCATGAGTTCTGACCAGGCAGTGAACCTTATTCGCGGTCCTATTGGAACGAAGGTCACTATCACGATCATTCGTGGTGGAAAGCCTATTAAAGTGAGCGTTACTCGCGAAACTATCCAGGTACCGGAAATTGACTACAAGCTCGATAAGGCGACGGGTGTCTATCGCATCTCGCTCTATGAGTTCACGACAAATTCCGCAGATCTCTTCAATCAAGCCTTTACCGCCTTTAAGGCTTCTGGCTCCCATTTGCTCATCATCGACCTGCGCGATAACCCTGGAGGATACCTCGATAGCGCGGTCTCCATTGCGAGCCACTTCTTGCCGAAAGGAAAGGTGATCGTTACGGAAGACTATAAAGGCCACCAGCCAAACGACGTGCTCACGAGTACAGGAACCGATGATGTGCCTCCAGGCACTAAGATCGTGGTGCTTATGAACCAGGGCTCGGCTTCGGCTTCTGAAATTACGGCAGGTGCCCTTAAGGATAACCACGTCGCAACCATCATCGGCACACGCTCCTTTGGAAAAGGTTCGGTACAACAGCTCATCAATATAGATGGCGGCTCCCTTAAAGTGACCGTAGCCCGCTGGCTCACTCCTGCAGGTGTCTCCATCATGGGCAACGGCATTACGCCTGACATAGATGTAGAATCGAGCAGTTCACCTGCGACGGTCCTTACCCCAGCAACTACGACACCACAGGCTGATCCTCAGCTTGATCGCGCAGTGCAGTTCCTCACCACCGGCAAATAGGGACCCAAAGCTCAGCAATTTGCTCTATCACAAAAGCTAGGGTACGATAGGGGAACTATGAAAGTGGTACTACTTAAAGACGTGCGCAATATGGGCAAGGCAGGGTCAGTTATCGAAGTGTCAGACGGGCACGCGGTTAACTTTATTATTCCGCAAAAGCTAGGGGTACCTGCTACCGCAGCAAACCTGAAGCAAGCAGAGCTTAAAAAGAAAAGCGTAGACCAGCAGAAGGCGGTAAGCGAGGAACTCATTGCAGAACGCATGCAGGTACTTGCTGAGTCTCCGGTTGAAATAGCGCGTAAGGCAAACGAAAAGAACCATCTCTATGATGCGGTCGACGCAGAGGAAATTGCTGCAGCAGCGCAGCTTCCGGTGGAAGCTATCAAGCTCGAAAAACCAATTAAGGAGGTAGGGGAGTTTGAGGTGCCGGTCTCACACGGCAAGGATTTTGGGTCTATTAAGGTGCGCATTGTAGCGGAATAGTAGGGGAATAAAAGAAAACTGCGGAACCTATACACGTGATAGGGACCGCAGTTTGGCGTAAAACTCAATTGCTTCTCTTAGCTTCTCTTTGCCATTCTCAGTTAGCGTATAGTATTCAACCCAATGCTCTGTTCCGTTTCGAATAAATTTCCTTCTTTGGGAATTCAGTATTGTGCCTTTTTGAATTTGGCGATTTAGCGTGCTGCTTATATTTAAGCTGTGAGAGTCACGCTTAGTAATCACCTTACAAAATTCAATAATCTCTTGAGTCGAGACCTCTTTCTCTGTAGATATGGCAGTGAGCACCAGATGATCCAAAGAGCCTAGTATGTATGCCATGAGGCACACTCCTTGTACTGTTCGAGAGCACTGTAACGCACTTATTCTTAATTACTAAGTTTGCTTACGCAGGAAGCACGTCAACGATTTTCTTGCGGCGGGAGATGCCGTCAAAGTTGGTCTTGCGGTACTCACGGAAGGAGACGACGCCGTTTACCATAGCAAAAAGAGTGTGGTCCTTGCCCACCTTCACATTCTGACCTGCATCGATCTTGGTGCCGCGCTGGCGGACAATAACCATGCCTGGAGCTGCTTTTTGGCCATCAGAAAGCTTAACCCCGAGGTATTTCGGGTTTGAAGTATTAAGGTTTCTTGCTGATCCACCTGCTTTTGTATGTGCCATACGCTATACTGTTTGTACCATGAGTATAACAAATTTCTTTGAGCGGGGCAACCCTGAGGATATGGAGGCTGAAATGCAGTTAGAAGGCATGTCCCAGGAGAGTATTAAAAAGGGCAGAGAGGGGGAGGGTAGGGCTAAAAATGGCATCAAAAAAGGTAAAAACGAAAGGGTATATTTGCTGGGTACGATTGTCGTGCTAGTGGCAGTGGCGAGCCTCGGTTTTGGCATTATAGAGGGTCTTAGCGAGAAATCTGCAGGCTCAGGAGGGCTTATTATTAGCTCCGTACCGCTCGAGCATCCTAGCTCTGCTACGCTCAATGCTGCGCAAGTATCTAATACTGGAGAGCAAAATAACGCCATTCCCAGTGGCGGTGAGGTAGTGGGGAATAAGGCAACTCATGAGTATGAACTCCCGTGGTGCCAGCCACAGGTCTCCGCTATCGGCCAGTCTAATGAAGCCTGGTTTGCTTCCGCATCAGCAGCTAAGTCTGCAGGCTACACGGCTGACCCTACGTGCGCGGGAAATGAGTAGTCATAATAATCTCATTGCTGGAGAACTATGATTGCACTAGATATTGAAACGAGCGGCGTTGACCCTGAGCGTGCCTCAATTCTTTCCTTGGGCGCTCTCGATACTGAAGACCCTACCGACCAGTTCTATGACGAGTGCCGTGCGTGGGACGGCGCCCATATTAGTGACGAGGCGCTCGCGGTAAATGGCTTCACGCGCGAGGAAGCAACAGATCCCAGCAAGAAAACCGAAGCAGAACTCATAGCTACCTTCGTGGCATGGGCGCTTGCTGAAAAGCCTGCTTCTGGTGGTGCTAATAATGGCGTGCCTCGCAGCCGCAACACGACGCTTGTAAGCCAGAATTCTGCCTTTGATAAGGACTTTGCGCAGGCGGCGTGCCGAAGGGCAAAGATAGAATTTCCATTTGCGCATCGTACCCTCGATACTCACTCACTTGTATGGCTTCACATGGTGGAGCGCGGCATCGAACCACCCGTCTCGCATAACCACTCCGGGATAAATCTCACGGCGGCTCTCGCATACTGCGGTCTGCCGCCCGAGCAAAAACCGCACAATGCACTCACGGGTGCCTTTGCTCATGCCGAAATCCTCTCACGCATAGCGTATAATAAAAAAATGTTACCCGAGTACCTTTCGTATGAAATTCCCTGGCTTCAAACTGAAGCTGAGAAAACAGGGAAGTAGGAGGGAAGTAGGTATACTATTTTGAACCTTTGCCATGCATGACAATCCCCTAAGCGTAGATGAACCTATCGTTGACTCTGCCTCAGGAGCAGCGCTTCCTTCGCCGCACACCGCCCACGAAGACGACGTGCCAGCGCATGAGCGCCATGCAGCGATGGGCCACATGCTCACGGGTGCCATCGAAGAAGGGAAGCACCAGGTCCCCGTCCAGCCAGATCCCCTGGTCACTAAGCCAAGCCAGCTTGAGTCCTGGAGAGTCTTTAAGATCATGTCTGAGTTTGTGGAAGGCTTTGACCTCATCCGTAAGTACCAGCTCGCTGCAACGTTCTTTGGCTCCGTTCGCACAACCCTTGACGAAAAAATTTATAGTGATGCAACTGAGCTGGGCAACCGGCTTGCTAAAGCAGGCTTTGCGATCATTACCGGCGGCAGCGCCGGCATCATGGAAGCTGGCAATAAAGGCGCGTATGAAGCTGGCGGTGCCTCCGTCGGTCTCAACATCAAGCTCCATGATCACCAGCCCACCAACCAGTACGTGACCGACAGCATGATGTTCGACCACTTCTTTGTGCGTAAAGTAATGTTGACCTTCGCCTCAGAGGTATATGTGTATTTCCCAGGTGGCTACGGCACGCTTGATGAGTTCACTGAAATCCTTACCCTGGTCCAAACGCGCGCCATCAAGCCAGTGCCAATTCTTCTTTATGGCAAAGACTACTGGCAGCCAATCTTCGACCTCTTCCAAAATCATCTGTACGAAAAGTACCACACCATCGACGAATCTGACCTCCATCTTTTCCATATAGTTGATTCAGTCGACGAAGCCTACGACTACATTCTCAAGACCGTCAAAGGGAAGAGTTAATCGGATAGCTTTTTAAGGGGTATCTATGGGTTAGGGAATGTAGCCTAGGAAACATAAGGGCGTCGCACAATGTATCTTTTGCGACTAGCCTTATATACAAGCCGTAAATACACATTTAACCAATCCCTGGCATTTGGGCTTTTAAGAACGCCCCACTTCCCTGCATGATGCTTTATAAAAGCCTGTGGCTTTTTACATACATCTTCCATAATACTTTTCCCTATTTTTATCTTTTATTTTGCACTTCCCCGAGCAGCTAAAAATTAGGATATGGGGGAAGGGTATTGTCCAGTATATAAAAAGTGAACCGCAGGCCTTTGGCC
>JARIGN010000036.1 GCA_029288835.1 Candidatus Kaiserbacteria bacterium | reverse complement strand
ATCTACACCTTATGGAATTCGTCGGCAGCGTCAGATGTGTATAAGAGACAGCTCCAGAAAATGCTATTACCGCAGTGTATGTAAATCAATCGACAACGACTCCTCAGGGAACTGTTGAATCACCCGCAAGTGGAGGAGCATTCATTTCTGCGCTCACCCTCCAGGCACCCGACCTACTCTTACGAAACATTGATCCCTCAAGTATGGTCGGTCTGGTTCATGCAGGTTCGCAGACTGCTCCATTCTTCGTACTTCGCGTAACCTCTTATGAGCGAACCTATGCAGGAATGCTTGAATGGGAACCAAGCATGCTCCAAAGTCTCGCGCCGCTTTATCCTGAATATCCAGAGGGAAACACGGGATCCACTACGAACTCTTCTTTTGATACGTCAAGCGCACCCGAACAGCAATTTGTAGATGAGCTCTTAGGTACGGTGAGTGTCCGAGCCTTAAAGGATGGGGCAGGGCGTACACTTATCATCTATGGCTATGCAGACCGCCGAACATTGCTCATCGCCCGCGATGAGACAGCCTTCCAGCTCCTCCTTTCAAAACTTAGTACCTCTTCCTAAGAGATATGCTAAAATCTTCCCATGACTGATACACAAAAATTTGGGCAGGCGCTTGAAGAGGAGAAAAAATCCCTCAAGGAGCAGCTTTCTACTATTGCAAAACCTTCTGAAGAAGTACCGGGAACCTGGGAAGCCATTCAGGTGGGTACGGAAAATGAGGCAGATCCTAATGACCAGGCGGATCACCTCGATGAATACCAGGAAAATCGTGCAATCGTGGACGTGCTCAATGCACGTTACCAAGAAGTGACTGCCGCGCTCGAGAGAATCGAAGCAGGGAGCTATGGCACCTGTGAAGTTGGAGGAGAGATTATCGAAGAGGACCGCCTCGAAGCTGATCCAGCTGCTAAAACCTGCAAGACACACCTACAATAGGTTTACCCCTGAAAACTCAGGAAAAATATATAGTTTCCTCATCCTTATTTGATCCCTAAAACGCTAGAGTGGGGGAATGGAAACCTCTAAAAAACTACGTGGCTACGCAAAACTGTATGCGGCACAGCCAATCGGCGCATCAGCAGAAGTAATAACTATTGAAGCAGACCTTACCTTAGGTCTGCATTCATTTTCAATCGTTGGGCTTCCCGCCAAATCTGTTGAAGAATCCCGTGATCGTATCGCGGCCGCCATTCGTCATACCGGTTTTTCATCTCCGAAGTCCTTAAACAGAAGAATTATCCTTTCACTTTCTCCTGCAGACATTCGCAAGGAAGGCTCACACTATGATGTGCCTCTCGCCCTTTGCTATCTTGCGGCTGCTGGGGAGATTTCCCTGCCAAAAGAACCTGCTTTATACGCGGGAGAACTTTCACTCGATGGAAGCATCAAACCTGTAAAAGGGGTATTGGCACAGGTGCTTGCCGCAAAGCAGGAAGGAATACAAATAATTTTCGTTCCGGAAGAAAACGCTAGAGAAGCGCTACTGGTAGAAGGTATTACGGTATATGCTCCCCGGAATTTTTCTGATCTTATTTCACATCTGACCGAAGCACGTCCTTTAAAGCCTTCTACTCTGAGATTTTCTCAAGGACATAGGGAAGAGCATCTTAAGGACATTGTTATTAATCTAAAGGACATTCAGGGACAAGAAACAGCGAAACGGGCGCTTGAGATTTGTGCAGCAGGAAAACACAACCTTATTCTGTATGGGCCTCCGGGAACAGGTAAAACGATGCTCGCTCGTGCACTTCCCGGCATACTTCCGCTTCTTTCACCTGATGAAGTAGTCGAAGTAACTGCAATTCATTCAAGTATTGGCGGGGCAGACAGCTCAAAAGTCCACTACCACGCTCCATTTCGCTCCCCCCACCACTCTATCTCGCACACAGCTATGGTAGGTGGTGGAGCGTTTCCCCGTGTTGGCGAACTTTCTCTTGCGCATCATGGAGTACTTTTCTTGGATGAATTTACTGAATTCGATAGCAAAACCCTTGAGTCACTTCGCCAACCCCTTGAGGATAAGATTGTCACGATTTCACGCGCAAAGGGCACCCTGACGTTTCCCGCTGACTGCATTGTGGTTGGGGCACTCAATCCCGCTGAAACTCTCAGCGCAGATGCAGCAACTATCGTGCGACACACCCAAAAACAAGCGCGAAAGATTTCACGGCCCATAGCAGAGCGTTTCGATCTTTGGATTGAGGTTCCGCACCTTGATGCTGAAGAACTTTCTTCAAAGAGTATTTCCGAATCTTCTGAGATCGTTTCTGAAAGGGTTCACAACGCTCGCACTTTTGCTAAAACGAGAGCACAGCAGGGAAGTACCGAAAAATCTCAAGGACACTTCGATCAAGGACACGTGCTTTCATCCAAGGCAGCAGCACTTTGTCCTTCACTCATACAAAAATTTTCCTTATCTCCTCGCTCTTATTATCGATTACTTCGTGTTGCGCGGACTATCGCAGACCTGGAACAGAGCAAGGAGATTCTTACTGAGCATGTATTAGAAGCGCTCGAGTATCGTCCGCGCGGCTTGTTTGGATTTGAATAAACCCAAACATATAGTGCCCGCGTATGGGTACGACGCGCTGTAAAGTGACATGCCTTTGGTGACGTATACTTTACTCATGCGGATTAACTTCTTTGAGGAATGTATTGGTGGACCGGAGCAGGATCTGCAGCCGGCAAAATTTATTACCTGGCCTGCGACTATTTATATAGCCGCAACCTCTTTCAATGAGTTTAAAAAGCGCGCTGCAATCCTTGCTTCCATCAACCCAAACCTTGAAGCAGCCTATTGGCCCGTACTTCCTCACTCCTACTGGATATCGCCTTTTTCAAATCCAGAAGAACTTGATGCGCTTCGTGAGGATCTCCTCTCCTATACCGGACCAACCCTTGAAGTGCTCCTTGATCTCGAGCTTCCCGTGCTTAAAGTTGAGCTGTTCAAAAATAATGCCCGTCATTTTTTCTCAAACCGAAAACGTATCCGCAAGCTTCTTACGTTAAATAAAGAAAACATCAAATTTACTACCGCAGAGTACTGGTATGCCATTGGATGGGCGAGGTTTCTCACGCGCCTCGGTGGAGTGTCGT
The DNA here is from genome assembly GCA_029288835.1 of Candidatus Kaiserbacteria bacterium. Classification (GTDB taxonomy): domain Bacteria; phylum Patescibacteriota; class Minisyncoccia; order Phycocordibacterales; family Phycocordibacteraceae; genus C7867-001. The sequence goes on along the minus strand of JARIGN010000036.1, from coordinate 35,693 downwards.
ATCTCAACCATCTTAGCAAGCATAACCGCTTGATCATGTACTACCGCTCAACACTGCGAAATAATGGTGTGGTCGAATATACACGCGTCTTAAATTATATGAATGTCGCATTGCGCGCTGAAGCAGCCCGCAAAAAGGGAGTGCAGGCGGCACTTGGCTGCACTTCGGTGGGTATCTTTGGTGATGAGCAAACAATGACTCCTGAGGAGCTTGATGCCGACCTGCAACTTCTCGATGCAGCAGGATTTCGTGAAACTACTATTTTTAGGCTCGCGGGAATAGAACCGTATTTAGAAGTAGTGCAGCATTACGCTCAGCTGCCTCTACCACATACTGAGGAATAGGGCATGCTAGCTTGGATCCGCACACACGGTCATCTCAACACAGTAGGAGAATGGGTTTTGGGCACCACGTACCTCAAAGTGGAGGTGAGGTCCTGTCGCGTCACCCGTCATACCCACATAACCTATTACTTCGCCTGCAGATACAGAGTCACCCACTCCCGCCTTTACAGAGCTCATATGCGCATAGAGCGTCTCTATGCCACTACCATTATCAATGATGACGTAGTTTCCGTATCCGCCATTCCAGCCACCGGTGCGGGCAAGAATAACGGTTCCCTTTGCTGCTGCATGTATAGGCGTGCCTGAAGGAGCACCGAGGTCAACAGCATCAAGTCCGTGGAGACCTTGGGTCAAGAGTGCCCCAGGAAGCGGATTTACAAAGAAACCATGGAGCGCTGAGCCGCCGCCGCCGCGGTATGGGTTACCTGAGGCATCGCTATAGTTCATATGACCTGAAGGGGCGGCACTGGAAGACTTAGCTACCGTAGGAGTACTCTTCGATTCTTCGCTTGATGTGCTCTTCGTTGAGGAATTTGAAGAGTTATTTGTGCTGGTACTTGAACCAGTCTTTGAAGACTTTGCTGAGCTTGGGGAAGTAGAAGGGAGCTCACCACCCGGAATAATGAGGGTTGATCCAGCTACGAGAGAACCATCTGCTGGAAGACCATTAAACTGGGCAATATCTCCTGCGTCTGCGCCAAATTTAGCCGCGATGGTAGAGAGGGTCTCTCCGGAGCGAACAGTATGCTGAATACCCGAAACAGGAAGAATAACGAGAACCGTACCCGGCTTTATGGTGCTTGGGTCAGAAATATTGTTTGCCCAAAGGATGGTGTGCTCCGTAACGCCGAATTTCTGGGCAATTTCTGAGATAGAGTCACCATTTTGCACCGTATATTGGGAGATAGTACCGCTTGAAGGGGAAGTGAGGACGTCGGATGCTGGAGCTGCCTCCACCACAGAAGAGGTAGCAAGTATCCCATTTCCGGTGGTATCAGGCATAAGCGCAGTGCCGTCAGGGGTCGTGAAGACGGCATTACTCGTGAATTCATCGTCCACTTCCGTGCTCATAGGCGCCTGGAGGAGATTTAGGCTAGGGTCATGTAAAAGAGGGGCGGGGGAGCCTGCTGCTTGGGTATTAGAAAGCGGCCAAAAAGCGCCCGCAACGGCAGGAAAAGCGAGGGCAAGGCCCATAAAAACGACGCCCAGTGAAGTCGCGCTCAGGAGGATAATCCCTACTTTGCCGCGTCTGGAGTATGCATTCCGACCATTAATATCTGGTGAAGTGTCGGAAGGATTCTGGGTAGAATAAATAAGCGATACAAGGGGTGGATCGGGAATTCTTTCAAATACAAAAATGGCTTATATTGGCCATTTCTTGCGTACTGCCATCTCAAGCAACCTAACCAGTATACCTTCCCCAGGGGTCGGGTCAACGCACCTCAAGAGGCACTGTTGAAAACGTTTTGTGCCCCACATTTGACAGAGTGGCAAGGTGTTTATAGCGACTTTGCTATAGTGTGACGACATGACGTACCTTGATGGATTGAATGAGCGGCAAAAAGAAGCAGTCCTCGCGACCGAGGGGCCGGTTTCGGTGCTTGCCGGTGCCGGCTCGGGGAAGACCCATGTCCTCACCACCCGCATATATCACCTCATTCGTCAGGGAACTCCTGCAGACTCCATCCTTGCGGTCACCTTTACGAACAAGGCAGCCCGAGAAATGCGTGAGCGCCTCGCGAAGCGCCTTGATGCCGAGTCGGCCTATGGTTCGCCCATGCCCTTCATCGCCACCTTCCACGGACTGGGTCGTGAAATCCTCCAGCAGCACGGCACGGTCATCGGCATCCCTCGCTACTTCACCATCTTTGACCGCGATGATTCGGAGAAGGTGATTAAGGAAGGACTCAAGGCCCTTGATGTGGATCCCAAAGAAGTGCCACCACGCTTTGTACTCTCCCGCATTAGCCAGGCGAAGAATGCAGGCCTTGATGCGGCAAGCTTCAATGATAAGCACGGGCGTGAAAGTTTCCGCAGCCGCATTGTCGCTGATGTATGGAAGCGCTATGAGGAAGCAAAGAAAAAAGAGAAGGCGCTCGACTTTGATGATCTCATTACGCTCCCGGTAAAACTTATGAAGGAGCACGCCGAGGTGCGCCGCGCTTTGCAGAACCGCTTCGCGTATATTCACGTGGATGAGTACCAAGACACCAACGTCGTGCAGGGAGATCTGATTCACCTCATGCTCGCCCCACAGCAGAATGTATTTGTGGTGGGCGACATCGACCAGGCAGTGTACACATGGCGACAAGCAACCATCGAAAACCTTCTCCAGTTTACAAAAACATATCCGAGCGCACGCTCGATAATTTTGGAACACAACTACCGCTCGACGAAGACGATTGTTGAAGCAGCTAACAGCATCATTGAACTCAACCGAAATCGCATTGAGAAAAAATCGGTGACGGATAATCCTGACGGCGAGCGCATCGTCATTCATCCTGAAAATTATGCGGAAGGGGAGGGGAGGTACATTGCACGCGAATGCCGCAAGCTCATTCGCCAAGGCCAGAGCGCGGAAAAAATTGCAGTCTTGTTCCGCACCAATTTCCAGTCGCGTGTGTTGGAAGAAGCGTTCCTTTCCGAAGGAGTGCCGTATAAGCTCTTAGGTACGCGGTTTTTTGATCGAAAGGAAGTCAAGGACGTGCTCTCGTGGGTGCGCCTTGCGCTAGACCCCGCGCGCGAGCTCGATCGCACACGCGCCGTGCAGTATCCGCCGCGCGGTATTGGAAAAGTGACGCTGGGGAAAATGGTCGCCGGAAAACCGGAAGATTTTAAGCCAAGCGAGCGCGCAAAAATTGCAGCCTTCGAAGAAATTTTACAAGCACTCAACGAAGCATCGCAGACTGCGCTTCCTTCTGCATTCGTGCGCTTAGTCATCGAGAAGAGCGGTATACAAGATGCGCTGGAGAAGGGAGGCGAAGACGACCAGGAACGGCTCGGTAACATTCGCGAACTCGCGACGCTCGCAACGCGCTACGATGGCTACCCTGGCCAAGAGGGCATTTCACTTTTTCTTACTGACGCAGCACTTGCCTCCGACCAAGATGAGCTCGATCGAAAAGAAAATGTCGGCGGCGTAAATTTGATGACGGTGCACGCAGCGAAGGGATTAGAATTTGAAACTGTTTTTGTGAGTGGTCTCGAAGAAGGACTCTTTCCACACGAGGGCATGGGCAACAGCGAAAAGCGTGATGAGGAAGAAGAGCGCCGCCTTTTCTATGTTGCGGTAACACGCGCGGAGAAACGCCTCTATTTAACCTTTGCACGCATCCGCCGCATCTATGGAACTGATTTTCTTTCTGAGCCGTCCTCTTTCCTGCGCGATATTGACCCAGCCCTTACGCACTACAGCGAAACCTTTGAAGAGTTCGAGGAGATCATCGAGGTATAGGGAAGTGCTGTAGGAGCCATGTCTCAAGCGCAGAGTGCGCTATGCTAGAGCAATGGATCGCCCCTTTATTATTGCGAAGAAGTCTTTTGGACAAAATTTCCTGATGCATAGCCAGACTGCCGAGCGCATAGTCGAGGCAGCGCAGGTGAGTGGGGAAGACTGCGTGCTTGAGGTCGGCCCGGGAACGGGCATGCTCACCCGCGTCCTCCTCGCTAAAGCGCGGAAGGTGGTGGCGGTGGAATCTGATGCCGATCTTTTGCCGGGTCTGCAGGAAAAATTTGCGACTGAGCTCGCCGAAGGGAAGCTGGAGCTTATCGCTGGGGACATTCGCAGCCTTGAGCCAGCCGACATGCCCGCTCTTACGGGCCTCGGAAACACTCCAGAAACCTACAAAGTGGTAGCTAACATCCCCTATTACATCACCGGAGAACTCATCCGGAAGTTCCTCACGGCCTCAAAAAAGCCTGAAAGTATAACGTTTTTGGTACAAAAGGAGGTTGCCGTGCGCATTGCGCGCAGTAAAAAAGAGAGCATTTTGTCACTTTCGGTAAAGGCCTTTGGAAAACCGAGCTATTGCTTTACTGTTCCCCGAGGTGCCTTCAAACCAGCGCCAAATGTCGATTCAGCCGTTCTGCGCATTAGTGATATCGCCTCACCTTTTGCAACCAAAGAGGAAGAGGAGCATTTTTTCGCCGTGCTTCATGCCGGTTTTGGACAAAAAAGAAAGCAGCTTGCGAACACTCTTTCGACTGTTTTCGCGCCAGAAATGGTGGCTGAGGCTTTTGCAACACTTTCGCTCTCGCCAAACATAAGGGCAGAAGACCTTCCGCTCGAGACCTGGCTCTCGCTTTCGAAGCTTTTGCAGTAGGGTAAAACTTCTCCACTAATGCACACATACCTATAGTGTGTTTTCTGAAGATTTAGTGAGGTACATGCTATTATTTTAGAGGTACCATGGCATTAGTCTCTCAAAAAGCCCGAGTTCTCGGTGCGCTTGTCATAGCAGGCGTACTTATAGGCGGATCGCTTTTTCTTTCTTATGGAAATCTCAATTTTCTAAACCCTTCCTTTGCAAATGCAGCCTCCACCCAGCAACTTCTTCAGGAATACGCGCAACGAGACAGCGACGGCGACGGGCTTCCTGATTGGGAAGAGGAGCTCTATGGCCTTAATCCTAATAACGCTCACTCTTTTAGCCCTGACATGACCGATGGGGAAGCGGTATCTCAAGGACTCGTAAAGGCTAAATTCCTTACTCCTTCTGCGGCTACCGCTTCTTCTACGGAGGCGACCTCCACCGACATAAGCCAGCTTGATGGCGTGCTTCCAGCTCCTGGCTCCCTCACCGACCAGTTTTCTCAAATGCTTCTCCAGCAATACCTCAGCCAAAGCGCTGATGCTGCGAGCAATGGAGCTGAGCCTTCTGAAGAGGAGGTGGGTGCTGCGGCACAAAGCGCCCTGCAGCAGTTTGCTATCCAAAACGAGCATAAGGACGCGTATTCTATGGATCAAATACAGAAGGGAGGAAGCGGACCTGACGCAGTCCAAACATACGCAGCGGCAATGGAAAATGCTTTTGCAAAAAATAATCCGCGTACGACTGAAAATGAACTCGACTACTTTGCAGCTGTAGTAGAGAAGAACGACACAAGTGGTTTGGCAAACCTAGGTAAAATTGGGAGCTCTTATACGTCGCTTTCTGCAGCTATCATGCAAGTATCAGTACCGGTAGAAATGGAAAACGCACACCTCGCAACCGCAAATGCCATGGCACGTCTTGGAGCCGACATCACCGACATGAGCATGATCAATACAGACCCGCTTCGTGCCTATTTCGGGCTTGCCCAGTATGAAAATGACTCTGAAGCAATGGTTGCAGGGCTCGCGAGCGTTAGCTCTGTATTTTCTCAGGAGCAAGTCACCATTGAGAAGGGTAATCCTGGCTATTTCTTCATCAATGCAACTAATAATGCACAAAAGACTGAGTCCCAGCTTGGAGCTCCATCCTCCCAATAGCGTATGAATACAACTTCACGCTCACTCACCAAAAAGCTTTCAACCATCGCGCTGAGTCTTATCCTTTTTGTCTCGATTGGTTTTGCCCAGCCTGCACAAGCAATTTTTGGAGTCGGTGACATAGTTATTGACCCAACGAACCTTGTACAAAATACTATTGGCGCCATTAATGATGTTGCCAACCACTTCCTCACCTACATCCTTAACCCCCTTGCTTGGGCACTATCTAAATCCTTACTGCAGTCAGTCGTTAAAAGTACGGTTAACTCAATTAACAAGGGACCAAACGGTAGTGCAGGCTATACTACGAATCTTGCCGCTGACCTTAAAACCGCAGGCGACACTGCGGCAAACAGTTTTATCCAGCAGCTCCAGACCAATGGCTCTATTAAATCTCCGTATCAGACTGCAGTCGCAACAGCCGTAGGGAACAGCTATTTACAGTCTACAAGCCCTACCGGATATTTTACTCAAAACGCCTATACGTTAAATAAATATAGCTCAAACCCTACTGCACTCTATAACGGCGATCTTGTTCATGGGGGAGGACTCACTGCTGAAATGAACGCATGGTCAAATCCTGCCAATAATCCTTTTGGCGCTACCATGATCGCCCAGAATGGCCTTGCCTCTGTGGTAGAAAATGCGAAGAGCCTGAAGCTTGACGAGATGAATTGGGGCCAGGGATTTGCTTCATCCCGTGGCACCTGTAATACCACGACAACAGGGAAGCCAACTCAGGTCACTTCAGTAGCAGGAATAAACCAAGTACTCACCTCATTGACGTCGCTTTCTGCAAACAGCGGCTGCCCAAATAGTCCGATTAAGACTCCAGGTGCGACCATAAAAGCAACACTCGACAAATCTCTTGGCTCAGGCGTGGATTCACTCGTGAACACGCACACCTTTGGTGAACTCCTTGGCTCAATTCTTAGCCAGCTCATTAACCAAGTGGTGGGTTCGGGAGGTCTTTCTGGTACATCTAAGCCCTCTACCTCTGCAACAACCATCACTAACCCTGTTACCGGCGCCACGGCAACTACCCCCGCAGGGTCAACCTACTTTACTCAAACGGATCCTACCCAAACCTCTATCAACACGACGCTTTCTTCACAGTTTTCTTCGACCATCACCCAACAGATAACCCAGCTCCAAGGATTCATTGCTAACTGGAACATCATTAACAATGCTGCACTCGCAGCGAACGCGGCGCTTTCTCGCAGCGCCTGCATGCCAAATGCGCAGTCCCTCATAGCGTCGACGGTGCAGCCCGTGATTCAGCAAGCATCTACGGAAATTTCTTTGGCAACTTCAGGTATTACTACACTCCAAAATATGCAAACACAGATGCAGTCTATTGCGAGCAGCACCTCTGACCAATCCGCCACCCTTTCGACTATCTCGACTTCCTACACGACTCTCCTCGGTACACTCCCGAGCGCATCTGACATAGCCTATGCGGCGAACCAGAGCCAGGATAGTAGCGGCTCAACCTCAACTGCTCCCACACTTCTCACCCAGATGAACCAGCTTTCGGCTGAGGCGAATAGGTGCGGGCTAGGAACCTAATAATATGGAAACCCTCTCACACAAAAACAGTTTCTTAAAGCTAAATCTTATATTTTCTCTATTTCTTTTCTTATTTCTTCCTTTTTCTCTCGTGCATGCGCAAGCTGCAAATAACCAACCACTTAGCGGTGAACTTCCTGAACAAAAAATTGAAAGTGACCCTCAGTGGAAAACAGTCTCTTGCAAAGGATTTAGTGGAGATACTTGCTATACAAATTCTACAACTAATCAAACCGCTGACTGTGCTGTCGTAGCTTCACTAGACCTAAGCAGCGGGAGTGATGTCTGTACAATAACTAATAAAGATGGAAGTGCGGTAAATCAGGTGGTAAATCCGACCACAAATGTCTCTGAAACTACAGCTACGGACGCGAAAGGAAATGTTACCTCAGTGGCAGCTGCTCCAGCTGTACAGTCATGTTCTTTGAACCCCTCTACCTGGGGAGATTGTTTGATTGGCTGGGTAGCAATTATTGCTCTTCTTGCGGTTGAATTTATCGGTTTCTTCCTTTCACTTATAGGTGCTTTCTTTAACTGGGTAGTGGTTATAACAGTGTTCCAGTTCGGACTTTATTTTGGTAACTCACAAGGTCTTCTTACGGCATGGGGAATTCTGAGAGACATAGGAAATATTGTACTTATATTTGGGTTCATATTCATGGGACTTCTCATGATCCTAGATTTAAATCCTGCTTCTACTCGAAAATCTATTCCAACCCTAATAATCGTCGCGCTTTTGTTGAACTTTAGTCTTTTCGGAGCAGAAGCAGTTATTGATATCTCAAATGTATTGAGTGCAGCAATATATAACCAGGCGGGACAAGGATCACTCTGTAACCCTGGGAGTGGCAGTCCCTCCAATAACCAGCCTTGCAGTACAAATGTAGGTATTTCATCTGAGATACTCCAAGCTGCTGGACTTAGTAATCTTTTTGATACCGCATCTCAAAGTTCAGGATTAATTTCTGGAGTGAGTAATGTATTGTCTACAAGCTTTAGCGATGCGGTAAAAAGCTTTGCTGCTGGAAACAATACCCAAAAATTAATAGCCTTTATTGGTCTTGCTATTTTTATGGGTATAACTTGTTTTGTACTTCTTTTTGGCGCCATACTACTTGTAATTCGTGCAATTGTACTTGTGTTAGTGCTAATCCTTTCTCCCGTGGGACTTGTAGCACTTGCTATACCACCTCTAAATAGCCAGTGGACACGCTGGAGTAAAACGCTCATAAGTCAAGCATTTTATGCGCCGGTCTATCTCCTTTTAATATTGGTGAGCTTAAAAATAATGCTTTCGCTGCAGCGTACTTTCGCAAACGGGAGTAGCGCCACTACCATTCTCGGCGTATTTACCTCAGGTAAATCCGACTATGGTAGTGCTATCCTCTTCTTCGCGCTCGTTACTGGCTTTATGATTGCCTCACAAATGGTGGCAAAAAGTATGGGGGCTATTGGTGCAGATTTTGCTTCTAAGAGCGCTGCATACGCAACCAGGAAAACATTTATGGCACCTGTTCGTTTGGGGGCATATGGAGCACAATTCGGCTATCGCCAAACTGCAGGAAGGGTTTTCAATGGATCAAGCAAACTATATGCGTCTACAATTGGAAAAATGCGTAATGCAGGCGGTATTACTGGGGCACTGGCAGGTGGTTTCGATAACATGTTCGGTGCTGGAATCGAGGGAGGTTTGAACAAAGCCCGTGACGCAAGCCTTCCTGGTACAAAAGGTTATTCTGACAAAAAGAAAGCGGATGAGGAACGAAAAAAACATACTACTCACGTCGCACATGAGGCTGAAAACAAAAAAGCCATCCAAGAAGGTCTTAAAATGGGTGCTTCAGCGGAGGAACGAGAAAAGATGGAAATGGCTATGCAAAAAATGTCTAATGAGGAAATTGGAAAGACACTTTCTGAGCTCAGACTTTCAAATGAGCAAATGAATGTAGCAGCTAAGAGTCTTTCTACTGATCAAATGAAAGCAATTGCGGGTAACAATAATCTTGATTCCGACTTTAAGCATAGACTTACTGCTGCTCGCTTCAGTACGGAAGGTTTAAATAATGAAGAAATTGATAAAATGATTAAAGCAATGAAGGAAGATGAGCTAGCTCTTGCAGGACAAATTGCGCCGGAATTTGCAAAAGCAGTTCTTGCTCGAGTAGATGCCGCCACTGGTTCATCGCTTATTGATGATGGAATTCTCACGAATCTTTCTAAGAAATCTTCTCTTACAAATACCATGCAAAAGCAATTTAATGATGCTCGTCGTATTAGTAAGGCGCGAAATATTATAAATAATGATGGAAATCGGGAACAATTAAGTAGAATTGCACGTGCAATGAATGGTAAGCAGTTTGCCGATTTCAAAGCAAATGAGTTACTTGAGGATGAGGTAGTTGATGCACTCAATGCTGAAAAATTATCGGCCATAGTAACAAAAGATGGAGCTATTAACACGGAGGAACGAGAAGCGCTCATGGAAAGGATTCAGGCGAGATACCAGCATTTCCTAGATAACCCGCCAGCAGATCAACAGGAAAGGGAACGTAAACAAAAAGAATTTGAATCGATGGATAGATATCTTGCTGGGCAAAACCCAAGCCGCCAGTGGGATGGCAGAAGAATTCGGGGCCGTGACAATCAACCAATAAGTAGAGCGCGACAGCAACAAGGACCCCAAGCTCAACAACCATAACGTAGTATTATAATACTTTTATGATACTTACTACTGAACAATTTGATGCGGCATTTAGGAAACTTCCTTATACTCTTCGAGAATATATTGCTGAGGATACCCTAACATCACTTGTTGAGCAGCTTGGCGTAAAGTACAAACTTCACACTGATACCGTTGGAGCGGTATATCGAGAAACCACTAACATGCTTCTCGGCTTCATGAGTCCGCAGCAGTTTGTTGGAGAACTTAAGTCAGTTGGAGTGCCGCAGGAAAGCCTTGGGGCAATTGTTGAGGAACTTAATACTTTGGTGTTCATTCCTCTTCGGGAAAAAATGAAGAATGCGCCTCCAGAAGAGGAGACTGGGCCAGATGAAGAAGATGCTGGATCGGTGAGCACTGCCGCGCCAACTCAAGCGCCCGCCATCGCTTCAGCACCCGCTCCTGCCCCGAATCCTGTTTCTATTCCAGTTTCGGCTCCGACTGCGGCTCCTGCTCCAGCTATACCAACCGTGTCTGCGCCACTTCCTGGCTCGATGCCGCCTGCCGCCGTAGCGATAGCGCCGGCATTTGTAGCAACCCCTGCCCCTGTCTACGCACCCACACCACAGCCCGTGCAGCATATTCCTACTAGCAATATGTCCCAGTATGCTCAGGCATCTGCGGGACCGAGCGCATTGCCACAGCCGCAGAGCGGCCCAATTCAAGCGCCGCATGCCCGCACCATGAAAGAGGATATGGCGATGGCACAAGCAGCTTCCGAACATTACCAGCATCCTGCCGGCTCACACACCGCTCCTGCGCCACAAGCTGCTCCGCTGGCTCCTGCCTTTACTTTAGCCCCACAACCCGCTGCGCAGCCAGCTCCTGCAGTAGCACCGACACCATTTATTCCTCCCGCTGTACCCCAAACACCTCCTGCCTCTATCGTGCCTCCCACACCTACCCAAACATCGCTTCCTCCACAGCCAGCAACACCTTCTGCCATGCCAGGTATTGTGACACCACCGGCTCAAAGCAATCGCGACGCACTCCATGATGTGTTGAAGCAATACGGCATAGACCCATACCGCGAACCCATTGAATAGCAGGGAAGAGGATGCGGTATACTACTAGTAATGGAATACCAGGTACCGCAGTTCATTGAAGTGGAGGATAAGATATTTGGCCCGCTCACGTGGAAACAATTTATCTTTGTTGCAGGCGGCGCAGGCATTTGCGTTACCCTTATACTCACCCTCGGCACTCTCGGCTGGATTCTCTCCATTCCTGTCGCGCTTTTCGCACTCGCGCTCGCGTTTTATAAGCTGAACGGAAAGAGTTTTCTTGAAATAATGGAAGCAGCGTTTAACTATTTCGTGAGCGGAAGACTCTATTTATGGAAAAAGGACCCTGCTCCAGAAGCAAAAAAGCCGGTAGTGGCACTTCCCGAGCACCGCACCAAGCTTGGCCTATCCGAAAGCAAGCTGCGCGACCTCGCGTGGTCTCTCGATATTAAGGACGTGAACGCGCCGCAGGAAGCCGAATAACCTAAGAAATACGCCATTATGCCCGCATCTAAAGCAGCCCAAGATTTTGTACCGGTCCAGGAGATTCGCAATGGGGTCGTTATCCTTAAAGATGGCGGCTATCGTGGGATTTTGATGTGTTCTTCCATTAACTTCTCCCTTAAATCGGAAGATGAACAGCGCGCGGTTATTGGTGGGTTTCAGTCATTCCTTAATACCCTTGATTTCAGCGTGCAAATAGCAGTGCACTCACGGAAAATGGATATTCGCCCCTATCTAGCCCTCCTGCAGGAGCGCCTCGACATGCAAACCACCGAGCTCATGCGCCTCCAGCTCCGTGAATACATTTCCTTTATTCATAATTTCATCGAAGGTGCCGATATTATGACCAAAATGTTCTATGTGGTGGTACCGTTTGCGCCGAGCGGTACGGAAGACGTCGTAAAAAGCTTTGGTTTTGGAAAAAAAGATGAAAAAGGGGAGCAGCAGGACTCTTTTGAGGAGTATCGCGTGCAGCTTGAGCAGCGTATGGCGCTCGTGGCTTCCGGACTCGGTGCTTCAGGTATACGCGCTATCCCACTAGGGACGGAAGAAGTGATTGAGCTCATGTATCGCTCCTTCAACCTAGGCGACATGGAAGACCCTATCCGTGTGGCAGCCTAGCCACAACACTCCACCCTAGCGTATACTTTTGCTATGGCGCTCCTTGATTTTTTGAATAAGAAAAAAGAAGACACGACGGCACTAGCGCCCGTGCTTCCGAAAGATATTTATGCGCAGGGCACCCTCGATCTTGCTGACACTATTGCGCCGGCAGGCCTTAAGATAAATTCAAAGGATCTCGTCATAGGCGAAAAACTCTCCCGCACCTTTTATACGATCTCCTACCCTCGCTTCCTCGCTGACAGCTGGTTCATGCCTATCATTAACCTCGACAAGGTGCTGGATGTAGGGATTTTCGTGCATCCTATTGATACGGCCCAGGCACTCCGCAGCTTCCAGAGAAAGGTTGCTGAGGTACAAAGCCAGATTTCTGATAGGGAAGAGAAGGGCTTGGTGCGCGACCCGATGCTCGACACCGCATACCAGGACATTGAGAACCTCCGCGATGAGCTACAGCAGGCTCAAGAACACCTTTTTGATACCGGTCTTTATATAACCCTCTATGGCTCAACAGAAGAAGAACTTAATAAGACGGAAGCAGACGTGCGCGGAATCCTAGACTCAAAGCTCATCTACACAAAACCAGCTCTATTCCAGCAGGAACAAGGCTTCCGCTCGACCCTTCCGCTTGCGAACGATGAGCTTCAGGTAAACACGAAGCTCACCTCTTCAGCACTTTCCTCTATTTTTCCCTTTGTTTCCTTTGACCTCACCAGCGACCGCGGCATTTTGTACGGCATAAACCGCCATAATTCTTCACTGATCCTTTTCGACCGTTTTTCCCTTGAAAACTATAATTCTGTGACCTTTGCGAAGTCTGGTTCGGGGAAATCCTATGCCGTGAAGCTTGAAATCCTCCGCTCGCTCATGTTTGACGTTGATGTGATCGTTATTGACCCTGAGCGCGAGTATGAATACCTTGCTCAGGCTACTGGTGGCCGTCTTTTCAATATTTCCTTATCTTCTGAGCATCACATTAACCCGTTTGACCTACCACCAGTGAAGGAAGATGAAGAACCTGCTGACATTTTACGTTCCAATATTATTAACCTCGTCGGCCTTTTCCGCATTATGCTTGGGGGCCTCACACCTGAAGAAGACGCTATTATTGATCGCGCGATATCAGAAACCTATGCGCTGAAGGACATTACCGGCGAAGCAGACTTTACCGGTGTCGAGCCACCACTCCTTTCCGACTTTGAAAGCGTGCTTTCAGGTATGGAAGGCAGCGAGTCGCTCATGCAGCGCCTTTCTAAATACACGAGGGGTACCTATTCCGGCTTCCTCAACCAGCCGACAAACGTCGATATAAGCAAGCAATTTATTGTGTTTTCCGTGCGTGACATGGAAGATGAGCTCAAGCCAGTGGCGATGTATATCGTGACGCACTTCATCTGGAATGCTATTCGCCATGAGCTCAAAAAGCGCCTGCTCATCATTGACGAGGCATGGTGGATGATGAAATCAGAAGATACTGCTTCATTCCTCTACAGCCTTGCGAAGCGTGGCCGTAAATACTACCTCGGCGTCTCCACCATTACCCAGGATGTGGAAGACTTCTTACGCTCGCCTTATGGAAAACCAATCCTCACGAACTCTTCTATCCAGCTTTTGCTCAAACAGTCTCCAACCACCATCGACGTACTCCAGCAAACCTTTAACCTGACCGATGAAGAAAAGTATTTGCTCCTCGAAAGTGGGGTGGGGGAGGGGCTTTTCTTTGCAGGACTTAAGCATGTGGCCATAAAAGTGGTCGCTTCCTACACCGAAGACCAAATAATTACCTCTGATCCTTCACAACTCCTCGCTATTCGTGATGAAAAAGCACGAAATGCTGAAGCAGAAGCAGCCTAAAGGAGTATACTAGCTGCATGACAGCGCCTCCGGTCAAGAAAAAGACAGTTTCTGAGCTTGTGGAGGTCTATTTACTTACTACGGCCGTCGCCTGTGACGTAGTTGAGTTTTTGCTACTCCTTGCGGATGGGGTGGTTGTGCTCATGCCTATCGTTTTCGTTGCCTCCTTTGTTATTGCGATGCTCGACATGATTTCAAATGCTATGACGTTTCTTTTTTGCGGTTTATTTAGTGGTAAGAACGCGCAAACCACCTCGCTCACCTTCCTTGCCATGTGTGCGGCGAGCTTTATACCGGTCGTTGAAAATCTTCCTTCCCGCACAGCAGGCATGATCCGGATCATTATGAAGGCGCGCCAAGCCGACAAGAAGGAATATGAAGACGCCCTGGAAAAATATAAGAAAGAAGTGAAGGACAAAGATGGAGAAGCTCGGGCTGAGCGTGCAAAATTAGCCGCACAGAACGCTATGGCACAAAGACCTAATCATACTGTTTCTACTTCACAACGCCTTGCCGCATAGCCACTTTTACACGGTTATTTCCTAAAAGATAAAAAGAATTGCATTCAAGCGGTATACTATCGGTATGCTTCGCGTTCTCTCTTCTATCGCCCTTTCGTTTGTTTTTGCACTTTCACTCTTTCCGCTTGGAAGGGTATGGGCGCAAAGTGTTGATCCAAGCACTGCAGCGGCCGCTGACGCTTCTGCACAGGTTCCCGCGCTCACGGTGGATGTGTCACCGCAATATCCAACTCCGTATTCAACCGTTACCGTCACCCCTAACAGTACCGTCTTTGATATCGCTGGTGCGATTATAAGTGTCTCGGTTAATGGCACCACTATATATAAAGGAAGCGGTTCGACAGGTGTGCCTGTTCCTTTGCAGGGCCCTGGTAGTACCACGCACATTACCGTGAAGGCAGTTTCTGGAGGGCAAACCTATTCCCAGTCACTCACCCTGCGCCCTGCAACCGTAGCACTGGTCGAAGAACCAGTTTCAACCACACATCCTTTTTATGAAGGCGCAGCTCTCGTTCCATCAGAGGGAGAGGTTCGCCTTATCGCAGTGCCTGACTTACGCACTTCGGCAAACGTGGCCATTGACCCTTCGAAACTCGTCTATACCTGGAGCCTTGGCGACCAAGTGCTCGACCAAGACTCCGGAATAGGAAAGAACGTCCTCAATGCTGAGGCGCCACAGGAATACCGTGACGCGACAGTTTCGGTGACGGTAACAAGCCAGGATGGCACCCTAGCAGCACAAGCAGAGACTACAGTATCACCTGTGGATCCCGTTACGCGCATCTATGCAGAAGGACCGCTCGTAGGACCTCTGTATGACGTTGCTCTTAGTGATAGCTACACGATGCCGGACGTAGAAGACACCTTCCTCGGTGTGCCGTACTACTTTGCCGGCACACCCACCTCTGACTGGAGCATGAATGGTGAAGAGAGTGGCTCTGCCCCTGAACTCACCGTGCGCAATACCGGCTCAGGAGGCGGCACGGCCGTAATAAGCTATACAGCATCCGACTCAAGCTCAAACGCTACCGCAAACAGTACGGTTTCAGTTGTCTTTGGCAGCCAAAACAACACCGGCCTCTTCGGCTTATAATGAACGTATGAAAAGATTTTTTGTATTCTCCTTTTCCCTCCTCTTTTTTAGCTTTGTAAGCATGGTTCATGCGCAAACAGCAGTTCAAGGAAGCGCTACGGCGGATCAAAAAGCTCAACAGGACAATGCAGACGCTCAAAAAGAGTTGCAAATTGAAAAGACCGCTCGAGCCAATGGGGATACCGCAGCAGCACAAGCTGCTACCGATCAGATAAACGTTGACAATGCTGATGCTCAGCTTCAAGAAGCTATTACTGCGGATAACCAACTTCGAACAAGTGGGGGCAGTACCACCGCAATTGCTGCAGCAGACGCAAAAGTAAACGATATGGGGGTACAGTACTGGAAAGCTAAATATACCCAAGATACCAATAAAGGTGACACTGCCGCTGCTGCAATTGATGCACAAAATGAACAAAAAGATGCGGGTGGAGCTTATCAGAATGCCAAAACCGCCGGAGCGTCCCAGCAACAACTTCAGCAAATTCAGCAGGTACTTCCAAGCGTAGCCGGTAATACTACCTCAGGAAGCGGAAACTTCGTTCCTCTCACCAACCTACCCATATTTAATGATTCCTCTATTGTTACCAATGCTCAAGGCCTTTCAGCATTTTTTAACGCACTTTATAAGTACTGCATCGGCATCGCCGCGACCCTTGCCGTGCTCCAAATAATGCGCGCCGGCATTATGTACATGGGCGGTGACAGTGTCACAGAAACAAAGGACGCACGCCGCCTTATTGGTACCGCCATTGCGGGTCTCGTACTTATTCTTTCTCCGGTAGTTGTTTTCAGTATCATTAATCCAAAGATCTTGAGTTTGAATTTGGGTACGGATTTGAGCAACCTTAAATCAGATCCAGCGGTGAGCGGAAGTGCTTCTGCATCTACCGGACCTCAAGCGGCAGTAACTGCTTCCTCGGCACAAGACTGCACGAGCAAAGGGGGTACGGTAATAGGTGATGCATCTGGTTCGTCTGTGACCTGCCAAGTTCCCGCATCTTCGCAGGCTGCACAGGACTCTTTGGCATGCACCAATTACACAAATATAGAGCCTGATCCGAAGGGAAGCAGTTGTTCTCAACTCGCTGGGGAAGGGTATCAGGGTGTGCCAAGCGGATGCTGTCAGAGCCTTGATGCAAACATGCAGTGCTGCGCAGAACTTAAAAGCAATCTCCCTTCAGGCTCCTAGATATGAAACGCAACCAACTCATCGTGATTGCAATGGTCCTTCTGGTGCTGCTTTTGATCGTTTTTCTCTTTTTCTTGTTGCGCCCGCAGCCAAAACTTACGGCAACTCCCGGTAACCCGTTCGGCGACACTAGCTCAGGGCAAGCACTCAACACCACAACCACTGAACCCGGCACTGGCGCAGCAGTAGCGGGGAAGGAAGTGGCGCCTAACCTCATAGAAATAACGCCAGGCCCTGTTGCGGGCGGGGAAGTGGCACTTGATATACCTGCAGGTATCGCCACCAGCTCAGTCACTTCGGCTCATTCCTCCAGTACCCCACAAACGCAAACCACGTACACGCCCGGGGACGTAGAAGTGCGCTATATCGACCGTGAAAGTGGCAACGTGTATTCCTACCTCGCGCTTTCTCGAAAGCTTTCGCGTGTTTCCGCCAAAACATTGCCGGGTATCCAGACCGCCTCATGGCTTCCTGATGGTTCAATGGCTTTTGTGCAGTTCCTTGCCCAGGCGGCAGGCACTTCCCATATAAACACCTATGCGCTCCCCTACGACGGAAACGGCGGCTATTTCCTCGACCAGGACCTCGCGCAGGTTTCGGTGCTCGGGCAAAAGTCGGTCTTTGTACTAACGGCAAACGGTGACAGCTCTATTGGGAGCGTTGGAAATCCTGATGGAACGAATGTAAAAACAGTGTTTACGTCACCGATGAGCGCGCTTGCTATTCACCCGGCTGGCGCAGGCCTTATCGCCACCACCAAAGACTCTGCGCACCTTGATGGCTATGCTTTCGCTATTTCTGGCAATACCTTTACGCCAATTCTTGGCCCACTTTCAGGACTCATATTGCTTCCAAGCCCGAACGGTAAAGTACTTTTGTATAGCTACACCGATGGCACCACACTTCACATGGCGGCCCTCGATCTCTCAACCGGCGCGGTAACAACTCTTCCGCTCGCTACCCTCGCGGAGAAATGCGTGTGGGATCAAAATAATACTGACCTATACTGTGCTATTCCTTCCAGTATTCCTGACGGCGCGACACTTCCTGACGACTGGTACCAAGGCGCAGCGTCCTTTACCGATAAAATCTGGCGCATAGACCTTGGAACTCGCCTTGCAACACTTGTTGTTGATCCTTCTTCGACCGGAAAGGTAGATATTGATGCGGTAAACCTCACGATTGACCCTAACTCACAGGTTTTAATCTTTAGAAACAAGAAAGACAGCTCGCTTTGGGCGTACACACTTGCGCAGTAGCAGCCACGGTTTTATTTTAGGTGCCTATTTCTTAACTATTACACTTTAGCAGGATCGAGGGTTGGTTTTCGAATAAGACCGGCGAGAAAAAACTGTGCAAGCATCACGATGTTGCTGGTGATGAAATAAAGAGCGATAGCGCCGGAACTGTAGGCAATGAACGCAATAAGAATAGGGAGCACGTAGCGCATCTGCATGGTCATTGCACGACCGAATTCCTCCTGCATGGAGCCTGTCGTATCGTTTTTACCGTTCTTTGCTTTGTTTTTGTTGCTCGCTGCGCTTGGGGAAGCGGCTGCAGGAACCGGAATACCCCAGTAGGCATACGCAAACTGGCTAAGGCCCGCAAGAATGGCAAGAATAATATTTGGACTGGAGATAACCAAGATGCCGAGGAAAAGCGGGGAGAGAACTGCAGGCACATGTACAAAAGGGTAGAGGAGCGAGGTGTTTACCTGGTAGAGCGCCTTGTTTCGTACGATGAAATAGAGCGTAAAGAGGACTGGAATCTGGATGAACATCGTCAAAATGCTCGCGAACGGATTGATTTTATACTTTTTGTAGAGGGCAAAAGTCTCTTTCGCGAGCGCTTCCTTATCATCCTTATACTTTTCCTGAATTTCCTTAATCTGCGGTGAGATGAGCTGCATTGCTTTCTGGGTATGCACCATGGAAAGGCTGAACGGGAGGATGATGAGGCGCACTAAAAGCACCACACAGATGAGCGCGAGGCCTACATCACCATGCGGCATAAGCCCCACGAGATAAATGAGTGCGTTATAGATTGGAATGTAGAGAATGGTGCGGAAGAAGGCAATCATATATAAGGTATGGGTACAGGATACCGCAGTACATCCGATAACGCTAAGATTTTTCTTATTTCGCTACAGGAGCTCCTTGCAGGAGCGGCGCTAGCTCAGCAGTGATCTGTGCAAAAGAAAGTGCCGCCGCTCCTGCACGCGCATAGACTATTACGGCAGACTCTGCAGAAGAGAAATGGGCTTCTGCTGTAGCTTCCCGCACACGCCTTTTCAAAAGGTGCCGCGCCACCGAGGTTTTCGCTACCTTTTTAGACACCACGACTGCCACTCCTACGCCAGTGCTCGAAATAACCACGGAAAAGTGCTCGCTCGATGACCGGCGAGCACGTTTGTCATTAGAAACTGCGGTGAACTGCGCCCGTGAGAGGGAAATACGGCGCATACGCTCGTACTGTGCGCAGCAAAAGGCGCTATTTTGCGCGCTTTGCAAGAGGCTTAGCTACGGTGAGCGCTGCACGACCCTTACGGCGACGGCGAAGGAGCACGTTACGGCCACCTGGCGTAGCGCTGCGTGCGAGAAAACCGTGCGTGGTCGCGCGCTTCTTCTTTTTAGGCTGGTATGTTCGCTTCGGCATACGTAAAAATTATAGGTGAGTTATCCACAGGATAATAACAGGTTGCGGAAAAGTATGCAAGAAAGAGTCTTAGAATTTCATATTTTCTTGATCTCGACCAAAACGCTATCCCTCTTTGATGAAGACGGGTATACTACTTCCCATGGACAAGACCCTTGATCGCACGAACATTCACGAACTTTGGGAACAGGTGCTCACACAGGTCGAACTCTCCATCTCCTCTGCAAATTTTAATACATGGTTCAAGAATAGCGCCATCATCAAGGTGGAAGACGGTATAGTGCACATCGGCGTGCCAAGCCCATTCTATAAGGACTGGTACCAGAAAAAGTTCCACAGCCTTCTTTTGAAGATTATTCGTGATATTTCCTATGAATACCGCAATATTGAGTATGTAATCGTGAAGGACATGGCTCGAAAGAGCAAGGAAGTGCGCCGCGCCGTCGCTCCACGTCCTACCGTTGAGCTACCGCTCGACGAATTCTACATAAACAAGAGCGATAACCTAAACCCGCGCTATACCTTTGACTCGTTTGTCATTGGTTCCTTCAATGAAATGGCCTATGCGGCGGCAAAAGCAGCAATTGAGCGCCCAGGTATCACGTATAACCCGCTTTTCATCTATGGAGACACGGGTCGCGGGAAGACGCACCTCATTCAGGCCATCGGAAACCAGTTTAAAAAGCTCTATCCAGGCCGAAAAGTCTTTTATTTGACCTCGGAGCGCTTCGCCATGGACTTCACTGACTCCATCCAGCAGGGAACGGCGAACCGTTTCAAGGAAAAGTACCGCCAATATGACCTTTTAATCATGGATGATGTGCAATTCTTGGCCAAAAAGGACAAAAGTGCCGAAGAACTCTTCCACCTTTTTAACACCCTCCACGACAACAACAAGCAGATTATTTTTTCATCCGACCGTCCACCGGTTGCAATCGCTGATATTACCGACCGTTTGAAGGGTCGTCTCTCGAGCGGTATGACCATCGACATCAGCGAGCCAGATTTTGAGTCACGCATTGCTATTGTGCGCAAAAAAGTGGCGCTCCATGGTATTACCTTGAGTGATGAGTCTATTGAATACATTGCCACGGCAGTACCGGGCAGTATTCGCGAGCTTGAGGGTGTAATTAACTCCGTAGTTTGCCAGACCCAGATGAAGGGAACACCGCCTGATTTGGCTGAAATTCGCCAGTCATTGCGTTCTTTCTCCCGCCCGCAGAAGAATGTGTCCGTAAAGCACATTGTCTCCAAGGTGGCCGAATTTTACGGCATTGATGAAGACAGTATCTATGAGAAGACCCGCAGAAGGGAAGTGGTGCGCCCACGCCAGGTGATTATGTATATTCTTCGTGAGGACTTTAACGTTTCGTACCCAACCATCGGCACCAAGCTTGGCGGCCGCGACCACACCACTGTTATCCACTCCTGTGAAAAGGTGAAGAGGGAAGTAGGGACCGACAGCGAACTAGCCAAAGAAATCCAAGATATCCGCAGTTTCCTTGTGTAATCTCTAGATACGGTGTCTTGAGTGAGGATCTACTCGAGTGTGCGCTCCGGGGCCGCTTGGCCATGTCTTACACAGTTTTAAGTAATAAGTGCTGTTTCTCTAGATTCATACCCAAATTCCTGAATGGGGATAAATCAGTGGATAAGGTGCACATAACCCTGGGGAAAAGCTCGGGATAGGGCACGGGAAAAGGTGAGGAAAAGAACAGGGGAAAGTGGGGAGAAAAATGCTCGTTTTTAAGGTTATCCGAAATCACTAGGGTTTACAGGCGTTTTATTCACCTTTTTCAACAGGTTTTCAAAAATAGGAATCTCGTATAAGAGCATATATACTGGAGATATTAGGTTTTTCCACCTATCCACACCCTTAATAATAAGCATGTATGATTATTTCACTCGACAAAAAAGAACTAGCAGAAGCGGTTGTGGATGTATCTCGATTTGCTGAACGTCGATCAACGACACTACCAGTTCTTGCAGGGATAGTTATCGTAGCAGGGGATGATGGAATCAAGCTTCGTGCAACAAACCTCGAAACAGGAATTGATAGAAAGATAAACGGCACTATTAAAGAAGCAGGTGTGGTGGCAGTACCAGCGAACACTTTTCGCGAGATCACCGGATCATTTTCAGGAAGCGGTACTATCACGATAGAGCATGGCGGTGATACGGTCGTTATTTCCACCGGAACAGGCCGTAGTACGCTTAAAACACTTCCCTATGAGGATTTCCCCATTATTCCTTTTCCTGAAGCGTCACAGGCTAATTTTTCAATTAGCGGAAGTGTCATACGAAACCTTATCCAGATAGTTGCACCGTGTGCATCCCCATCAACGGTCCGCCCAGAACTCGCTTCAGTATTCATTTCAGCAGAAGGTGGCTCTATAAAAGCGGTAGCCACTGATTCCTTTAGGCTTGCTGAAAAGAAAGTCTCTGTTTCAGGCACCACTGCGCCTTTTTCACTCCTTATTCCCGCAAAAAATATCCTAGAGATAATGCAGATTATTCCGGACGAGACCATTGAGGTGCGTAGCGACGAGCACCAATGCGCCTTTTCAAGCCCGTCCATGATGGTGACCACGCGCCTCGTGACGGTTTCCTACCCTGACTACCAGCAAATCATTCCAAAATCCTTTGTTTCTGAAGCAACGCTGCTCCGAAAGGATTTTGAGTCCGCACTCCGCCGGTCTGCAGTCTTTTCTGATGCATTCCAGAAGGTGCGCCTTTCATTTGCTGCGGGCGAAAAGAAAATTGGTATTATGGCGCAAAACAATGACGTGGGAGATTCTTCAGAATCAATTCCTGCCGCCATTTCAGGAGAAGGCATCGAGCTCTCCTTTAATCACCGCTACTTAACCGCTCCTCTTTCTCTCATTTCAACTGAAAGCATTACCCTATCGGCAAGTGGTATAGGAAGGCCTATGGTTATTAAAGGGGTTGGCGACGCAACATTTTTGTATCTTGTAATGCCGATGAATCAGTAGGTGTGGGAAGTGGTGAATATATTTAACGAAAAGTACGGGATGCAGATTTTCTGAAAGAAAATTTGCCAATAAATGCCTGCGTTGCATTTATTTCCTCCTGCTCGCGCCGTCGCGCTGCGCAGAGCCTTTTCTTTTAAACATATTCATCACTTTCTAAAGATGTTCTAAGGTATACTTAAAGTACTTATGAAAACGCTTGGAGACTTATTACTGAATTATAAGGTCCCGGGTGTTCGTGAGGCGCAAATACGAAAGATTTGCGTCGAGGAGATTTGCTCAATACTAGGATGTGAACTTTCTCTGGTGAAAGTGCAGTATAAAAATGAAGAATTGAAGCTCGCCGTTTCTCCTCTTATAAAGTCACAACTCCTTATGAGACAGGGAGAGCTTCTCGAAAGAATTCGTGCGCGAGACGTACAGGTACGTTCAATTCGTTAAATTATCCCAAAGAGTAGCAACTGAAAGTATCTTCAGTGTCTTACTGATTCTGAGGAGCAGGCACCGGTGAATCTAAAGGATTCACTATATTTGGGAGAAGGTCATTGAAATTTGAGCTTGAGGAAGTGCCCGAAGTGCCCGTGGTAGTGGTTCCTGGCGTCGTTTGTGATGGAGTAGAAGAACCTGAAGAAACATAGCCGCCTGATGCAAGCCACTGCTGCACAGGGTATTCCCAATAGGCATACTGCGGATCGCTTGCCGGGATGCTTGGCTGGCCGGAAAGTGGACTATGGGCATGCACCCAATACAGAAGGGAATGGACTGCGGTGGTGCCATCGTCCATAGGTACGTTATAGACGCCCCTCAAAACTGCAGGAGCGTTATCAGGAATCGTGCGTGGCTCACCAAAATAGGCAACCGGTGACTTTGAAAGGGCAACCTGCATAAAGGCATTCCACATTGGAGCTACAATATAACCTGCAATTTCCTTCACCATTGGTGTGTTGTCATTATTTCCAGCCCAGGTACCCACGACGATAGAAGGCGTGTAGCCCACCGTCCATGCGTCACGAGAATCGTTCGTGGTACCCGTCTTTGCCGCAACATCATAGCCAGGGAAATTGAATGGATTTTGAGGAGGATACTCAGGCTGACGCGCAGCGTTATTAGAAAGCATGTACGAAACATCATGAGCGACACCCGCATCAAGTACCTGCTTTGGCTGTGGCGTAAACTGTTCAAGGACGGTGCCGTTCGTGTCGGTAATCTTTAGGATTCCGGTTGGTGGATTATACTGGCCGTCATCAGCAAATACACCATAGGCATCCGTGAGCTGCAAAAGGCTCACTTCCGCAGCACCAAGGGCAAGCGTGAGGCCGTAGTGGTTTGGATCACCTAGTGAGCTAATTCCCATACTGCTCGCAAGGTTGATGACGTTTTGGATACCTGCGAGATAGAGCACCTGGATAGCAGGCACGTTAATTGACTGGGCGAGTGCCGTGGTAAAGGTCATCGGGCCTCGGAACTTGTTGTCATAGTTTTGTGGAGAATAACACGGCGGCGTGTCGTTATAGGTGTCGCTTGGGGCACAGGAGGTAGAGAACTGTGTTGGAAGGTCCCACACAACCGTCTGTGGCGTATAGCCTTCATTGAGTGCCGCAGCGTAGACAATAGGCTTAAAGGATGAACCAGGCTGGCGAAGAGAGAGCGTTGCGTTATAGGCGCCATCTATCTGCGTGTCGAAGTAATTACGCGAACCCACCATAGCGAGAATCTGCCCAGTTTTTGGATCTATAGCAACCAGGGATGCATTGCTTGCGTTAAAAGTTTTTGCATTTGCAAGCGCATATTTATTAACAATAGACTCTGCTGAAGACTGCAGGCTGCTATCAAGTGTGGTCACAACGGTAAGTCCCTGGGTGCCAACATCCGGACCATATTTATTCTCAAGATACTGTTCGATATAGAAAACGAAATGCGGCGCGATGATGGAGCTATTTTGCTGCGGATCAAAGGAGACCTGCTCATTCTTCGCCTGGTTATATTGCTCCTGATTTATGTAGCCGAGCTGAAGCATACGAGAAAGCACCTGATTCTTGCGGGCAGAGAGCGCTGCTACGTTGTTTCCATAGGGTGAATAGTAGGTTGGGGACTGCGGCATAGCCGCAAGGTATGCTGCCTGTGCGATATCGAGCTGGCTCGCATCAATGCCAAAGTATGCACGACTCGCAGCTTCAACCCCGTAGAGGTTTCCGCCATAGGGGGCGCTATTAAGGTACAGCTCGAGAATCTGGTTCTTTGAGTAAATCTGCCCGAGTTTCCAGGCAAGAACCCACTCATGGATCTTGCGTAGCACGCTTTTCTTCTGGGTAAGAAGGCTGTTTTTAACAACCTGCTGGGTCAAGGTAGAACCACCCTGCACAAAAGAACCATGAATAAGGTCCGTGATTGCGGAGCGGATGATAGCGGTGAAGGAGATGGCGCCTTCGTGATAGAAATTAGCGTCTTCAATAGCGATGGTAGCTTGCTGCACATACGGTGACGTGCTCGCGAGCGGAATCTCCGTGCGCTTAACGTCAGTATTCATGTCATAGAGTACCGTCTGGCCAGTGCGGTCATAGATTTTAGTAGAAAGGGCAGACTTTTGCTCAATAAATGCGTTTACGTCAGGAAGCGGAGAAAGGGCTGCCCACAGAAAAAAGATGCCGAGCGTGACAAAACAAAAACCAACAAATACAAAAAGAACTTTGAAGAGTGGATGTGGATTATGGAAAAAGTGCGTGTAGAAGGCGTCGAACCGTGCACCAAGGGAAAGGGACTTTTTAGGTTTGGCGCTCTTTGGCACGCGCTGCTTTTTTGGCATGTGTAAATCCTAACACGAAAAAAGCTCCCCACGGGAGCTTTTTTCAGAGGAAAATTTTAGAGTTCCTCGTCTTCTTCGATACCGAACCCTTCTGACGCAAGAAGGTCAGGATCAAGGTCGTCCTCATCCTCTTCTAGGTCGTCCTCGTCAGGGAGCTCGAAATCATCGAGACCTGGTTCGAGTGGTGCTGCGAGCGGGTCGACAGGATCCAAGGGATCCGCTTCGTCCTCGAGCTCGTCGTCGTTCAAGACTTCATCATCAGCCATAAATACAACAAAGTTAATTATTTTCGCTAAATACCGCAGTGGTACGGTGACCCTTTATGTGTACCAAAAGCCTCTGCACTTTGCAAAGTGTGGAGAATGCGGCATGTGGATAAGATGAATTTAGTGCGTGCGGCGCGAAAGTGCGGCGATGCCGAGCGCGATCGCGTCGAGCTCATCATCGAGGCGCTGCTTCGGCGGAGCCAATGGGGGAAGAGAAATAAGTTTGGGAACCATAGCTGCTACTGCCTTTTTGTCTGCGGCGCCATAGCCGGTGACAGCGAGTTTCACTTCCTGGGGAGAGAATTCACGTACTTCAAGGTCTTTTACGCCTGCCGCCGCTAGGATGACACCGCGCGCCTCGGCGACTTTAAGGGCCGTTTTGGCATTTGTGCTGAAAAAAAGCTGCTCAATAGCGAGGTATTCAGGCGAGTGCTGCTCAATGGCGCTAGTGATGGCGGTGAAGACTTCGCTGAGGCGCGCCGCAGGCGCGCCTTTCTCCGGTGTGACGCAGTCACTCCATATATGGGTAGGTTTGCTGGGGTCACCTTCCACTACCGCCATGCCAAGGCGGTCATAGCCGGGGTCAATAGCGAGAACACGCATAGACTAATTGTACCCTGTATCCTTCTAAACTTATTCTTCCTCTTCGTTCACGCGTTCGTATCCGCGAGCATTCGTATAAATTTGCTGCACATCTTCATGTTCGCCAAAGGTTGAAAGCAGTTCACCAAGCTTTTCTTCATCAGAACCAGATACATCCATGAGGGGCTCATTTGGCGTAAGCGAACCATCGCCCGCTTTTGAAAAAGCCCACTGCGCGCTTCCTTGCGCGCCGAGCTCAAAGCCGTTCTTCGAGATAAGGTGCTTTATCTCCTGCGTGGTGCGGTTCTTGTTATCGGTGAGCGCATCAATAATCAGCGCAACGCCTCCTGGGCCATAAAACTCATAAACCACCTGCTCAAGACTGCCTGCATCTTTCGACGCGCCCTTTGCAATAGCGCGATCAATAGTGTCTTTCGGCATATTGATGGCCTTCGCGCGTGCGATAGCAGACACAAGCCCTGGCGCAGTCATATTTCCATTAGATTTCTTCGACTCAAGCGCAATGAGTTGGCCCATGCGGGAAAACATACGGCTCTTTGCCGCGTCATTGGCTCCCTTTTGCCTTTTTATTTGTGCCCATTTATTGTGTCCCGACATGCGGCAAGTATACAAAAAGCTTCACCAAAAAGCACTCTTAGCTTTGGAGATATTCGCGGCCTTTGGTGGTGAGGCGGCGGCCTTGGGCGGAGCGTTCGATGAAAGCGAGTCGCAGAAGGTATGGCTCGTAGACGTTTTCGACCGTGTCTGGGTCTTCATGGAGTGCAGAGGCAAGCGCGCGAATACCAGCGGGGCCGCCTTTAAAAGAATCCTGTAGTGTCTGCAAATAACGGCGGTCGTCTTTCGTAAGGCCGAGCGAGTCGATGCCAAACATTGCGCAGGCAAGCTCGCACACCTCTGCAGAAAGTTCTTTCTCATGCACTTCCGCATAATCGCGCACGCGCTTCAAGAGGGAATTCGCAACACGTGGCGTCGCACGACTGCGGCTCGCGATCTTTTCTACCACTTCGCTAGGTGCATCGAGGCCGAGAAGTGTTGCGGAGCGCGCAATGATAGAGCGGAGGTCTTCGTCAGAATAAAAATCAAGCTGATATACGCCGCCGCCAAAACGGGAGCGGAGCGGGGAAGAAAGCTGCGCGACGCGGGTGGTAGCCCCAACCAACATAAAAGGAGGAAGCGCGAGCTCGACCGTGCGTGCTGAAGGACCTTTCCCAAGCACGATGTCGAGCGTGCCCGACTCAAGTGCAGGGTACAGAAGCTCCTCGATCTTATGAGAAAGCTGGTGGATCTCGTCTATGAAAAGAATGGAGCCTGGCTCGAGGTTGGTGAGGATGGCGGCTAGGTCGCCGGCACGCTCAAGCGCGACACCCGAGGTTGTTTTCAAAGGCGCATCAAGCGAGGCAGCAACTAGGTGCGCAAGAGTGGTCTTTCCGACACCCGGCGGGCCATAAAAAAGAACATGCTCGGGCATTGCCTGACGCTTTTTGGCCGCAGAAATGAGAATGTTCAGGTTGTTTTTGACGTGGGACTGGCCTACATACTCATCCCAGACCGATGGGCGCAGGGTAGCGTCCAGCATGCGGTCGCCGGCGGGTGTCCAATTTCCTACAGGCGAGCCAATACCGCCTGTTTGAGCCATATTTCCCGCTCCTGCTGAAGGTATAGATGAGCCACTTGACATAAAGTTCTACTATGCTAGTATTATATCACATTCAAAGTGTTTTGGCTGAATGTGCTGTACCTTCTCGTAAATGGGGAGGATTTTCTTTTTTTATCGTGTGCAGTACCCTCTAGGCAAGGCTTGACGGCTTTAGGGTGTTTCCCCAAGGACTTCCTGGTGCCACTCTTGTAGTGGAGTGCTGGGATCATCCTCAGGCGACTCATTCATTTTCCTTTATTGGAAAACGTGCCTGGAGGGTACTGAACAGGATTTGTGCGAAAACTATTAGCCGCGTGGCAAGTCAACGACGCTAAACACTTCTTCAAGTGTTGTTTCGCCTGCAAGTGCTTTTAATACACCATCTTGCGCCATCGTGAGGTATCCTTGTCGCGCCACATTTTTTGCAATATCGCCTTCGCTTGGATTATCGCGGAGGAATACGCCAAGCTCTTCGTCCATAAAGACCGCTTCATAGAGGCCGGTACGGCCTTTGTAGCCTGAGTCATCCGCATCTTTTGGATTTGCAGCGCCAACCATGTCAAAGTTTGCCGGACGAAGGGTTTCATCCGTGAGGTTTTCAAAAATCTTTTCCATAGTCTTCTTTTCTTCATCGGTTGCCGGGCGCATTGAGCGTGTCTCGGGGTTAAGCGTGCGTACGAGGCGCTGTGCCATCGCCACCGTTATAGCGGAAGCAAATGACTTAGGGTCTGCGCCGAGGTCAACAAGGCGCGGGAAGGTGCCTGCTGCGTTGTTGGTGTGGAGGGTGGTGAGCACGAAGTGGCCGGTGAGTGCGGCCTGAATGGCTGTCTCGGCAACTTCAGCATCACGAATCTCGCCCACCATGATGATGTCAGGATCCTGGCGGAGCACCGAGCGAAGTCCGGAAGCAAAGGTATAGTCTTCATTATTTACTTGCGTCTGCACGATGCCTTGGAGATGGTACTCAACCGGGTCTTCCAAGGTAATGATCTTAATGCCCGGAGAATAGATTTCGCTCAAAAAGGCATAGAGCGTGGTGGTTTTTCCTGAGCCAGTTGGGCCGGTAGTGAGGAGCATACCGTTTGGGCGCTTCACTTCTTCACGAAGCCTTTTCAAAAGTTTTGGATGAATACCTTTATTATCAAGCGTGAGCTTGATGTCGTTTGAATTCAAGATACGCATCACGATGGACTCGCCATAGTTTCCGGGAATGAGTGACGTGCGGATCTCCACTTCGGTTCCACCGAGGACAACACTAAAACGACCATCTTGTGCACGGTCGGTGATATTGAGCTTAAGGCCGGAAAGTATTTTTATGCGTGAGTTAAGGAGTTTGTACGCGTGAGGATCAAAAGAAAAGACGTCCTGGAGCACCCCGTCGAGGCGGAAACGGAGGCGCGCCATGCCATCTTCTGGCTCGAGGTGAATGTCCGATGCTTTCATGCCAAAGGCCGCAGCGATAACGTACTCAAAAAGAAGGGATACCTCAGACTGTTTGCGCTCGGTGAGGACCTGCGTGAGATGGGCGCGAAGTGCGGGAAGGGTATTTAGTTCTTCTGAAAGCTTGTGTAGCTCATCGTCAGAAATATTAAAGACACCGGCAGTGGCACTTTTGGCGAGCGAAAGGTCTTCGTACCGCTTCATCGCCAGCTCATAGCTGTTTTGTGAGATTAAGTATTGCTCAACTTCAAAACCGTCAGTCTGGAGGGTGTGGAGGAGCTGCTTGAGTGCGTCGTTTTCAGGAGTACGAATGGCGAGCATAAGGTGGCGCCCGTTCTTATCAAATGCCACTGCCTGCGCTTCCTGGGCATCTTTTTCAGAAACGACGCGTATAGCGTCCATGTTTAGAGGCACAATGCTGAGGTCGGTGTAGGGAAGGCCGTTCTTTTCCGCGAGGATGCGGGTCAAGTCTTCTTCTTCGCGTTGATGGACGGCCGCAAGCTTCGCGTCTTCTGCTTCCGTGTCAAAATGGGCGGGCATGGTGTTATGATACCGCGCACAAGCGTATAATGGAACGTAATGGACACGCTCACTAAAATCATCACTGGCCTTGAGGATATGGAGCAGGAAGCTGCAGCCTTTATTGCTGCGCTTCCTGCGGAAGCGCAGCACGCCACGTTGGTGACCCTTTCGGGTGAGCTCGGAGCCGGCAAAACTACCTTCACACAGGCCGTGGCTAAGGCGCTTGGCGTGGGGGAGGTGGTGAATAGCCCCACCTTCGTCATTGAAAAGATCTATAGCATCGAGCCCACCTCCACCACGCCCGGTACCGGTGACGAAGACCTAAAGCACGATCCGCGAAACCGGTTTCATCGGCTCGTGCACATTGATGCGTACCGCCTTCAAAGCGCGGGTGACCTCACCTCCCTCGGCTTCGGGGAAGTGATGAGCCACGCGGGCACGCTCATCATGCTGGAATGGCCGGAGCATGTGCTTGGCATCGCGGAGCATGCGTCGGTGCGTATCGTGCTCGAGCATCTCGAGGATGGCTCGCGCCAAATCACTTATGCCTAAAGGAGCAGCAAAAACTGCAGGCACTGCAGCAAAAAAAGCCTCGAGCAAAAAACTAAAGCGCATCGTACTACTCGACGCACATGCGATCATTCACCGTGCCTATCACGCGCTTCCGGACTTCACGACCCCAAGCGGTGAGCCATCCGGAGCGCTCTATGGTCTTTCGACCATGTTGCTGCGCATTATTGCAGACCTGAAGCCGGACTATCTCGCCGCCTGCTATGACCTTCCAAAGCCGACGCTTCGCCATGAAGCGTATGCCGACTATAAGGCGACACGCACTAAGATAGACACCGCACTTGCGACGCAGCTTTCCACTTCCCGCGCGGTTTTTGAGGCCTTTTGCATACCCATATATGAAAAAGAAGGATTTGAGGCTGATGATATTTTGGGCACGATTGTGGAAATGCTGAAGAAAGATAAAGAGCTCGAGATCATAATCGCTTCAGGTGACATGGACACCATGCAGCTCATTGAAGGGAAGCGGGTGCGCGTGTACACGCTCCGCAAAGGCCTCACCGACACCATTCTCTATGACGAAAAAGCGGTCGAGGAGCGCTACGGCTTCCTGCCGGAATTTATTCCCGACTATAAAGGCCTTCGCGGTGATCCTTCTGATAACATCATCGGCATTCCTGGAATCGGTGAAAAGACCGCGACTGAGCTCATTACAAATTTCGGTACCATTGAAAATATCTATAAAGTTTTGAAGAAGAGTGGCAAGGGAGGAGGCGACGAAGCGTTTCTCGAAAAGGGAATAAAGGCGCGCATCATTCAGCTCCTGAAAGATCACGAAGAAGATGCGATTTTCTCAAAGATGCTCGCGACCATTCGCACGGACGCTCCGATCGATTTTGCGCTCGAGAACACGCTTTGCACCCACGATGAAATCCTTCCAAAGGTGCTCGCACTCTTTGACGAGCTTGGCTTCCGCTCCATTCGGCAGCGTGCTCGTGCCGTGCTCGGCGGCCCTGGCGGGGCAGGTCCTGAAAAAAGTGAGGAAGGTTTTAAGGATGACGAGCTGGGTTTTGGTGAAAGCGAGGAAGCTAATGCCGACGGCATTGACGGTGCAGTTTCAAGCGAGGTGACCGAAGAAAACATTGCGCCGCAAGCGCTCGCCGAAGCAAAGGTGATGACCTGGCTGCTTTCCTCTGACCTCACGAACCCTTCTCTCGATGATGTACTTTCTTTTGCACAAAAGCGCGACTTCACCCAGGCATACGAAGTGCTTCAGGAAAAAATAAAAAATACCGGCAGGCTCCAAGAGGTGTATGACGAGATAGAGAAGCCGCTCATTCCGGTGCTCGAGAAAATGCGGGAGTGCGGCGTGCTGATTGATAAGAATATTCTGGAAGATTTGCGCGCAAAGTATCGCGCTGAGCTCGAGGCGAGCGAAGCCAAGATTTATGAAATGGCCGGGAAGAAGTTCCTCATTAGTTCGCCGCGGCAGCTCGGGGAAGTGCTCTTTGACGACCTCGGCCTCAAGGCAAAAGGCCAAAAGAAAACGGCGACAGGGCAGCGCTCCACACGCGAAAGTGAGCTCGAGAAAATCCGCGAGCTGCACCCAATTGTGGAAGAAATTCTCCAGTATCGCCAGGTGCAAAAGCTTCTCTCTACCTATATTGAAGCGCTGCCGCCACTGCTCGACGAAAAGGGAAGACTCCATGCTGAATTTATTTCTGCCGGCACGACCACGGGCCGCATGGCTTCGCAGAACCCAAACCTTCAGAATATCCCTATACGCAGTGAGCGTGGACGCGCGATACGCGATGCATTCATTGCACGGCCAGAGTACACGCTCCTCGGCTTCGACTATTCACAAATCGAGCTGCGTCTCGCCGCAATGCTTTCCGGCGATCCGCTCATGTGCGACATCTTTAAGAATGGTCGCGACGTACACACGGAAGTAGCTTCGCAGGTGTTCGGCGTTGCGTCTGACAAGGTTGACCGCGAAATGCGTCGCCGCGCAAAGATCATTAACTTCGGCGTGCTCTATGGCATGGGCGTAAATGCACTGCGCGCGCAGCTCGGAACAAGCACCGCAGAGGCACACGAGTTCCATGATGAATATTTCAATACCTTTAAGCGTCTCGCAGAATATCTCGAAGAGACGCGCGGCTTCGCCCGCAAGCATGGCTACACCGAAACGGTTTTCGGAAGACGCCGTGACTTCTCCGGCATTCGTTCGCCGCTTCCATTTATTCGTGCGGCCGCAGAGCGCATGGCTATCAATGCACCCATCCAAGGAACAGGCGCCGATATCGTGAAGCTCGCGATGGTGCGCATTAATGAAATGGTCGAAAAAGAAAACGCTAGCGAAGACGTACATTTGCTCCTGCAGGTGCACGACGAGCTCGTGTTTGAGGTGCGCGAGAATCGCGTTAAAGACTTTGCTCCAAAGATTGAAAAGATAATGGAGGCCGTGATGGATGGTCACGACACACGAGGGGTCCCTCTCGTCGCTGAACCAAAGACCGGCCCAAACTGGGGAGAGATGCACCCACTCTAGTGCACAACGAAACTTTACGGCTCAGGCGGGTGTACCATATATATGGGCACAGGCAGTGCTTGTTAAATTGGGGAGGTTCTCATGGGAGCGGTAAGATTCCCTTTAATAACGAGCGAGGAGCTGGATCCCGCGGACGACGAGGTCAGGAGATTTGACGAGGGTCTATGGAAGAGGATCCTGTTTATCGGAATAGCTGTTCCTGTTCTCGTCATCATGTTCGGCTATGCTGGCGACGGTCTTCGCCTGGGCTTCAAGAGCCTCATGTACTTTCTGGGCATATGACCCCTTTCGTACGGTGCTTCGGCGCCCACTCGCGACTCGTCCCACACGAGTCGCGCTCTTTGCTACAATAGGCGCATGATCTACCTCTTCCACGGAACCAATCCTGCAAAGATTCGGTCGAAAGCATTCCAGTGGGTGCAGGCTACGCGTGCAAAAGTGCCTGACGCTTCCTATATACGAATAGAGGCAGAGGATCTCACCCAGGAAGCGCTCGCGAATGCCCTTCAAGCCCAAGGACTTTTTTATACCAAAACCCTCGTACTGCTCGATGATCCTTTTTTAGAAAGCGAGGCAGGCGAGCTAGTGCTTGAAATGCTTCCCGCGCTTGCGGCTTCAGCGAACCCTATTGCCATACTCGCGCCGAAACTCACCGCTCCCCGCCTTAAAAAAATTCAGCCCCACGCAGCGAAAGTGTTTGAAGAAAGTATTATTCATAAAAAACCTGCCCGCGGCTTTAATAGCGCGCTCGTGAATGCGCTCGGCGCGAAAGACGGGCCGGCGCTTTGGAAAGAACTTATAAAAGCTGAGCGCGCCGGCGACTTTCCGGAAATGCTTCACGGTCTTCTTCACTGGAAAGCGCGCGACCTGATGCAGAAGGGAAGTAGGGTATGGACGCCGAGTGAGGCACGAGCGCTCTCACGACAGCTCATTGAGCTTCTTTCTGACTCTCGCAACGACAGTCTCCCGCTTTCTCTTGCGCTCGAGCGATTTGCGCTCTCGCTCCGTTCTTAATCTTTCGGCGCCTCGCTGCTCGAATTTTCCCGTTGTTTCTGCTAGTATCGAAAGACATCCGCCCATAGCTCAGTCGGTAGAGCAGATCCCTTTTAAGGATAAGGTCCCAGGTTCGAGCCCTGGTGGGCGGACCAAATTTGGCAAATCAGTACTACTTGACTGATTTAGCTTGTAAACAAGAGATATTTTAGTGGTGTCAAACTTTTTTCCATCAAACTTAATTTTTTGAGGAAATATCATTTTTTGGAATCTTAAACAATGTTCTGGCTGGTCCAGTATTGAGATTGAGGAAAAGTAATAATAAATTCTAAACCAAGCTCGTGGATATACTTGACTTTATATATTTTTAATAACATAATTATGCCGGACTACGGCTGTACCCTCTGCCGTTGAAAGAGGGCTTGAGAAAGGGAACTTGAATGACTTATGAACAGGAAGAAGCTGATCGTAGGCGTTTGTGGAACGACATACTGTTCCAGGTCTACGGCACTTTAGACTTAAGTACACTAAAGACAACTCTCCCACCTGATCCCGAGGGTCATGCTCTCTTCCGCGCAATCGACATGGCTTTTACTCCATGCGGCAAGATGACAGGGTGTATCCCAGTCCACCACCAGCTAGTTCAATACTTGGCTGGATGGGCTCGTGACATCACCAAGGGGTACGAGCAGCATGGAGGGCCATTCGACAATCCTCGTCACAACCATTTCGCTCTACGGGCCTTCCGGGGTTTTATACATAGCCTAGAATGGGCTGTGAGACATAACGCACTTACGTGCTACGAGGAAGGAAGATGGCTCTATGGCTCCTTTGTTGTACCAGCGTGGTTCATAGATAAGTGCATGGACAGAATATACGAAGAGGCCGTGCACCAGAACAAGATGTGGGATGAGCATCCTAGCTTCCGTGAATATCTTCAAAACCCAGATTTCTTGCTAGAGTACTGACCGCTCGATTGAGAGCCCGGAGAAGCTTCTCCGCTCCTCCGGGCGGTTTTCTTTTAATAATTATTTCTTAGTTCTAATCACAAAAGGTAGTCTCATTGGCTCACCCTGTTATGACATTTATTTAGTTTTTTGTGCTACATCCAAATCTCTGCCTAACTTCTCCCAAGCAAACATCTCACTTACTAGCTGGTTCCAATTCCGCCGTACTTCGGGGACAAATGTGAACAGAGTGAGCATTTGGCCGCCCAAGGAGCGGCCTTCAACGATAAGGTGCCCCACACCTTATCGTCGTCCAGGGCTCGAAAGAGTTTGCGTTATGCGTGAGCGGCTTGTGCGCGAACGCATCGCAAACTACCCGCGGCGGTAGCCGAGAGCCTAAAAAGGCTGTGGAGCGAAGCGAAATGAAAAATCCGCAAGGTGTACTGAAGCTGTAAGCTTAGAGCCTCCTTCATCTTCCCTCAAATGCTATCCTATCTATGGACGGAGTATAGCGTCGGAGTAAGATAGTGCGCGTAACCGTAGAGCACCGAGTAACCAAAGGCGAGAGAGGTTTCCAAAAAGCTCGCTACCAGCTTTTCGTCACCGATGAAGAGGGCGAAGATCATCAAGAAAACCTTCATTATCTTCTGTTGCATAAGGACGACATCAAAACCATGCTGGTCGAATACCTCGGCATCGACCAGCGCGACGGCGAGTCAGAGTTCGTTACGTGGGCCGAGGAAGATCCAGAAGTGCTCTCTTTCTGGGTACACGACAAGATCACTGTGAGAAAACAAGCCCAGTGGGAAAGACTCAGAAAAGACATAGGGCACCTTTTTGAAAGAGAGCATACGCACTAATATAGGACGCCGGAACCCGCAGGGTT
>JARIGN010000026.1 GCA_029288835.1 Candidatus Kaiserbacteria bacterium | reverse complement strand
AGAAGCCGTGACGTCACCCGTGAGGGCGGTGATGTATGCGCCTGGAGCTTGATAGTCGACACCGGGGACAGCGGTTTGTACGGCACTGGTGCCGTTGCCCTTCAAGAGACCGGTGAGGGTGGTGGAGCCGGTGCCGCCGTTCGCTGCACCTACAGTACCGAGAGAGAGGGTGCCGGCGGAGAATGAAAGCGGTGAGGAGACCGTAGCAGCAGTCACTGCCCCACTGTTTCCATAGAGGAGGCCATTGAGTGCAGCGACGGTGAGGGATGGGGTGAAGAGCGCACCCGCTGAAGAGATCGTTGTCGTAGCGGTTCCTCCAACGGCAAGCGTGTTGGCAGAAAGGTTTGTTGTGGAAGCGTTCTGGAGGGTGAGCTGGCTCGGAAGCGAGAGGGTCACACCACCCGTTGAAGCTGATGCGGTGATTTGGTTTGCGGTGCCAGTGATAGAGGTGACGCCGGCGTTGGTGACGGTGATGGTACCACCAAGGGCAACGGTGCCACCGCCACTGATGCCGGTGCCTGGGGAGACGGTGACGCTGTTGTTCGCAAGCATAGCGTTGGTGATTGCTGCGTTCGCGATACCAAGCGTCACATTGGTGCCGCCAACCTGGGAGCCGAGGGTTCCTGAGGTGACGCTGATGCCGGAGCCGACACTAATAGAGGAGGTTGCGACGCTTGAAAGAGCACCTGAGCCAGAGCCATAGACAAGATTTCCTGCCGTGAAGCTGGTCTGGCCAGTACCGCCGTTTGGAACGGTGAGTGCTGAGGCAAGGGTGAGAGCGCCGGTTGAGGAGAATGAGCTGGTTGCGGTTGCGCCGAAGGAAGCAAGGTTTGCACTAATATAGGTACTGCTCGCGTTTCCATTAAACTGCTGAAGCGCAGTCCAGGTGTTTGCATTGCTTAGGTTAAGACCAACCGTCTGCGCAGTGGAGCCGTTGTATGAGCCGCTGAAGGTGAGGGTCGCATTGGTTGCGGAGAGGTTTGCGAGAGTGCCACCGAGTGCCACACCTGAGATGGTTGAGTTCGCGAGCATTGCGTTCGTCACCGCACCGTTTGCAATGCCGAGGGTCACGTTTGTGCCACCCACCTGTGAGCCCAGTGTTCCAGAAGTGACGGAGATACCTGAGCCGACGCTGATGGAGCTGGTTGCTGTAGCATAGGTTGCGCCGGAGTTTGCAGCGACGAGGCCACTGAGTGAGCCGATCGTGAGGGATGGGGTGAAGAGTGCTCCAGTGCTGCTGATGGTGGTGGTGCCGGTTGCACCGAAGGCTGCGAGGTTTGCACTAATATAGGTACTTGAAGCATTGCCGTTAAACTTCTGGAGAGCCGTGAAGGTGTTTGCGTGTGCAGGATTAAGGGAAACCGTTGCGACTCCACCAGTGCTTGAGACTGAAATAGAACCGTCTGCGTTGGTGACACTTGAGACGCCTGTCGTGAGACAAGTACCATTAATCGCATAGCAGCCGCTTGCGAGGTTAATGCCACCCGTTGAAGAGAAGGTTGAAGTACCGGTGCTGAAGTTGATACCGTTGGTGTTGCCAATAGAGAGGAGTGAGCCAGGAGAGGTTGAGCCGATACCGAAGCTTCCACTTGGCGTGATCATTGCCGCGATACCCGATGGGAAGGTGTTGCTGTTTACGTTAAACTCAATACCCTGCCCTGAACCGCCCTGCACAGCAGCGTTGCCGTATACGTTGTCATAGCCAAAGAGTGCACGACCTCCGGAAACGGAAATATAGTCCTGCGCACCTGTTGAGCCAAACTGCGCGAGTTCGCCCGTGCCGCCAATGTCGAGCGGAAATCCTGGAGTGCTGTTGTTGATGCCAACAGGGCCACCGTTAAAGAGCGCAGAATAGGTGGCGTTGGAGAAGGTCTGGGTCGCCGTCCAAGTGTTTGCGTTTGCGAGGTTCAAGGAAGCAGTGACGCTGCCGCCAGCATTCACGATAGAGAGAGTGCCGTCAGAGTTAGAGATCGAAGACACGCCCACAGCCGGGGTAGCGGTTGCGATGATTTGGCCCTGCGCGTTTACCGCGAGGAGTGAGCCCGCAGGAACCGCAAGCGCAGGGAGGGTTTCGGTTCCGGTGATGAGCGCATTTCCGTTAAGCGCTTCGTTGCCGGTCACGGAGAGTGCCTGGTACGGCGAGGTGGTACCGATACCAACGTTTCCGTTTAGGAATTCTGCGGCGTAGTTGTGGGTCGCGCCAGTTCCCGCCAACACTGCAAGGCCATAGGCGTTCGTGGTTGAAGCAGCAACCGGCGTGTTGGTTGCATCGATGAAGAGACCATAGGTGTTGGTGAGGTTTGCGTTAGCGCCCGGGGTCGGAGCACCGGCGATATAAAAGGCCGTGGAGCTGGCGATGGTAGAGTTTGCAAGCGTGGTACCCGTAGAAAAGTTTTGGATGCTAGGGTTAAGAATAATGTCCTGATCCAAGGCAACCGCACCTGAGGCATGTGAGCGCGTCTGGCCGAAGTTAAAGCTTAATATTGCAGTATTTACGCCGCTGGTAAGCAGGGTTTCGGCACTACCGTTAAAGAAATAATGGCCAGTAGCAGAAGAAGCGTTTGCTCCTGTATTAAAGTTAGTGACATAGGTGTTGAAACTAATCTTATTCACACCACCCGAATTAATATTTGAAGAGCCACCAGAACCAAGATTCAAGTTACCGACAGTATTCGAACCCTGAATGTTCAAGGTAGCGGCACCATTGTCCACGAGAGAGAGAACGGTTTGATAGCCAGAACCAGTAGAGGAACCGATTGCAAAGAGCGTGTTAACTTGAGGAATGCTTCCACTCGGGGTTGAGACTGAAAGCGACGCAAAAGGAGAAGTCGTACCAATACCGACGTTTCCTCCAGTCGTTGCAAGATACGTTGAACCAGTAGAAGTGAACTGTGTTGAGGATGCATTTCCATTGAACTGCTGAAGCGCAGTCCAGGTGTTGGCGTTCGCGAGGTTAAGGCCGACGGTCTGCGCAGCAGAACCGTTGTATGAGCCGCTGAAGGTGAGGGTGCTGTCGGTTGAGGAGAGGTTTGCGAGGGTGCCGCCGAGAGCAACACCAGAGATGGTGCTGTTTGTAAGAGAGCTGTTTGGAATATTCGCAAGAGAAAGAGTACCTCCGGAGAAGCTCACTCCTGAAGCGCTCGAGACCGTAGCAGCAGATACTGCCCCACTGTTTCCATAGAGGAGGCCGTTGAGGGAACCGATCGTGAGGGATGGGGTGGTGAGCGCACCAGCTGAAGAGATCGTTGTCGTAGCGGTTCCTCCAACGGCAAGCGTATTCGCGGAAAGGTTCGTGGTGGAAGCGTTCTGGAGGGTGAGCTGGTTTGGAAGCGAAAGGGTCACACCGCCTGTTGAAGCAGAAGCGGTGACCTGGTTTGCAGTGCCGGTAATGCTGGTGACACCGGTGTTTGTAATGGTGACGGCACCGGTTGAGCCACTCACGCTAATACCCGTGCCTGCGACGTTTGAGGTGACGCCTGCGTTGGTGATGGTGATGGAGCCACCGAGCGCAACGGTGCCACCGCCACTGATGCCGGTGCCTGGGGAGACG
Source organism: Candidatus Kaiserbacteria bacterium (assembly GCA_029288835.1). GTDB lineage: Bacteria > Patescibacteriota > Minisyncoccia > Phycocordibacterales > Phycocordibacteraceae > C7867-001. The sequence continues at coordinate 34,682 of JARIGN010000026.1, read as the reverse complement.
GTGACGCTGTTGTTCGCAAGCATTGCGTTGGTGATTGCTGCGTTCGCGATACCAAGCGTCACATTGGTGCCGCCCACCTGCGCACCCAGCGTACCTGAAGTGACGCTGATACCGGAGCCGACACTAATAGAGGAGGTTGCAACGCTTGAAAGAGCGCCTGAGCCAGAACCGTATACAAGATTTCCTGCCGTGAAGCTGGTCTGACCGGTGCCGCCGTTAGGCACGGTGAGTGCTGAGGCGAGGGTCAAAGCACCAGTTGAGGAGAATGAGCTGGTTGCGGTTGCACCGAAACTTGCGAGGTTTGCTGAGAGATAGGTCGAAGATGCGTTGCCGTTGAACTGTTGGAGCGCGGTGAAGATATTGGCATGAGAAAGATTGAGGGACGCAACCACTGCTCCACTGTTTGGTGCGATGGTGAGAGTGCCGTCACTGTTAGAGACGGTGAGGGCTGGTGAGGTGGTGCTGATGATCTGGCCTTGTGCGTTCACCGCGAGGAAGGTACCAGGTGCGGAAGCAAGGGCTGGAAGGGTTTCGGTGCCGGTGATCACCGCATTACCGCCGACGAGCGCATTACCTCCAACGGAGAAGAGTGCACCTGGAGACGTGGTACCGACACCGAAGCTACCGCTCGGGGTAATCATCGCCGCAATGCCCGATGGGAAGGTGTTGCTGTTTACATTGAACTCAATTCCCTGTCCGCTTGTTCCCTGGATTGCGGCATTGCCGTATACGTTGTCGTAGCCGAAGAGAGCGCGGCCACCTGATACGGCGATGTAGTCTTGTGCGCCAGTCGTACCGAATTCTGCAAGCTCGCCCGTTCCCCCGATATCAAGCGCGTATGCTGGCGTGCTGTTGTTAATACCAACCGGTCCTCCGTTAAAGAGCGCAGAATAGGTACTATTGGAGAAAGTCTGCGTCGCGCTCCAGGTGTTTGCGTTTGCAAGGTTGAGGGAAGCAGAAACACTACCGCCAGCATTGACCACGGTGAGCGTACCGTCAGAATTGCTTACGGATGTCACGCCAATAACTGGCGATGCCGTTGCAATGATCTGGCCCTGGGGATTTATGGCAAGGAGTGAACCGGCAGGAATCGCGAGCGCAGGGAGTGTTTCATTTCCCGTAAGTGCCAAATTACCCCCAATAAATTCGTTACCACCGACTGCGAAGCGTGCTGCTGGCGTGGTGGTGCCAACACCTGCATTTCCATTATTAGCAACGATGAAGTTGGTACCCGTTGATGAACCGACGACAAACTGCGGTACACCTGCCGCAAGAGCGTTTGCATTTACTGAGAGAAGACCCCATGGCGTGGTTGAGCCGACACCGATAAGTCCCGTACCGCCCATGATGCGGAAGTCTTCGGTTAGGGCACCATTTCCAGGGCTACCATTATTTTTTGTAAAGAAGAGAATGTTACCCGAGAAGTTGCCGTTATCTGCTGATTCAATGCGGGCGCCAGGCAAGGAGTTTCCGTTATTAGTATAGGTATAGAAATCGATGGAGCTTCCCGTGTTAGTAAAGCCAGCGGTATTAATGAGGTTAAGTTGTGGTTCATCAACTCCTGAAGCACCCGTATGCATAAGGTTTAGGGGTGCGAGGGTGTACTTCTGGTTAGCCGCAGACGGAATTGGACCAAAATATGAATTGCCAAAACTATCCACGGTGAGCGTCGCGACGCCCGTGGAGCTACTGATAATAAATTCATTTTGGCCAACCACGCCCTGCACTGCGAGTGTTGCTGTCGGGGTGGTGGTGCCGACCCCTACACTGCCGCCGGCGGTAGCGAGGAAGGTGCTTCCTGAAACGGTGAGCACGGAAGAAGAGGCATTAGCAAGATAGCTCTGGCCAAAAACGCTGAGCTGCGTCGTTGATGCATTGCCATTAAACTGCTGGAGTGCAGTCCAAGTGTTGGCGTTGCCAAGGTTAAGACCAACCGTCTGCGCAGCAGAGCCGTTGTATGAGCCGCTGAAGGTGAGAGTATTATCGGTTGCAGAGAAGTTTGCGAGGGTGCCTCCAAGCGCAACACCGCTGATGGTGCTGTTTGCGAGCATAGCGTTCGTGATCGCAGCGTTTGCAATACCAAGGGTCACGTTCGTGCCACCAACCTGTGCGCCGAGAGTGCCGGAAGTGACCGAGATGCCGGAACCAACACTAATAGAGGAGGTTGCAACGCTTGAAAGAGCGCCTGAACCAGAACCATAGACAAGATTTCCTGCGGTGAAGCTGGTCTGACCGGTGCCGCCGTTCGGGACGGTGAGTGCTGAGGCGAGAGTGAGGGCGCCGGTTGAAGAGAATGAGCTGGTTGCGGTTGCACCGAAGGAAGCGATATTCGCACTAATATAGGTGCTGCTCGCGTTTCCGTTAAACTGCTGGAGAGCCGTGAAGGTGTTTGCGTGTGCAGGATTAAGAGAAAGCGTTGCGGCTCCACCAGTGCTTGAGACTGAAATAGAACCATCTGCATTCGTAACGCTTGAAACACCGGTCACGAGACAATTACCATTCATTGCATAGCAACCGTTTGTTAGGTTAATCCCGCCCGCTGAAGAGAAGGTTGAAGTACCGGTGCTGAAGTTAATACCGTTGGTGTTTCCTATAGAAAGGAGTGAGCCTGGTGAGGTGGTACCGATACCCACATTTCCGCCGGTGAAGAGGGCTGAATAGGTGCCATTTGAGAAGGTCTGGGTTGCAGTCCATGTGTTTGCGTTGCCAAGATTAAGTGAGGCAACCACTGCCCCATTGTTTGGTGCGATAGTAAGGGTGCCGTCAGAGTTTGAGATAGTAAGTGCGGGCGTCGTGGTGCTAATGATTTGTCCAAGAGCATTTACCGCGAGGAAGGATCCTGCTGGTGAAGCGAGGGCTGGTACCGCAAGATTTCCCGTTATGACGCTGTTGCCACCAATGAATTCATTACCACCAACGGAGAAAAGAGAGGTTGGTGAAGTGGTGCCTACGCCTACAAAGCCTGAGCTGAGGATATTGAAGAGTGTACTGGTTGCGGTGCCAGCAGAAGACGAGCCGATAGCAAAGAGTGTAGAAGCGGCATGGGAAACATAGTCGCTACCAGCAAAGACCGAGAGCTGCGCGTATGGTGAAGTGGTGCCTACGCCGACGTAGCCATTATTAAATAAAGCAGTAACTGCATTTTGCTGGGACGAGGTAGCTGCAGAAACAGAAAGTGGTCCGGAAGAATATATGCCTCCCGCTCCTACCGTAAGGCCACCTAAGACCTGAAGCTGCCCTTGCGCCGTGATGTCATTGCGCACCTGTATATTTCCTGCCTCGAGAGAACCAATGGTTGCCGTATTTTCATCAGAACCTCCGAGATCAATAATGACGAGTGAATTATTTCCCGAGCTTGCGATATAGGCATAACGACCAGCAACATATATTGATTGCGGTGAGCTAAGTCCTGTACTGAATGAATTTACTTGTCGAGGACTTGCTGGGTTTGAAACATCAAACTGCAGGAGCGTGTTACTGCCAGAGTTAACAATATAAGCATAGCGTCCAGACACAAAGACTGATTGCGGAGAGTTAAGATTGGTGCTAATAGAGCTTACTTGCGTTATCGCGGCAGGATTCGAAATGTCATAAATAATAAACGTGTTGTTGAATTTGCTCAAAACGTATTCATACCGACCACTTACATATACTGCGGAAGCCAAGTTTGTTCCCGTAACACCCCCAACCTTAAGAGGACTACTTGGATTCGAAACATCCGCAATATCAATACCAGCTCTTGCGGTGGTGTATGCATAATCTCCCGCAACATACAATCCAAATGTTCCCACACCCCCATAGGTACCTACCTTCGTCACGTTTGTAGGATTAGATATGTTGAAGATGGAGATCGGAGAAGGGCCTGAAATATATGCATAGGGACCAGATACCACTATGCTGTTTCCGCCGGCAAACGTATTAAACGTAGTACTAAGAAGAAGTGGGCTTGCAGGATTCGAAATGTCATAAATAGAGAAATAATTTGTGCCACTTTGCCCTAGAAGGTAAAGATATCGCCCAGAGACGTATTCAGCACCTCCCGAACTTGTGGTTATTGTTCCTATGGCTGCAGGAATTGCCGGATTGGTAACATCAAAGATCGTTATGTTTGTACTTCCCAAAACATAAGCATATTTACCTGAAACAACGACTTGCTTTGGAGAGGTGAGACCTACGGATGTAGTTGATGCAACTGTTGGTGTTGCGGGTCCGAGCAAGAGATTATCACTCGCTAGGTTAAGCTGGGAATAAATAGTACTCGTTGCAGCGGCGAAGGTAGCGACACCGTTGATAGCGAGGAGTGAGCTTGGTGAAGAGGTTGCGCCAATTGAAACGCTTCCGCCCGAAGCGGCAAGATAGGTGTTATTGCTGACGGTAAGCTGCGTGGTAGAAGCGTTGCCGTTAAACTGCTGAAGCGCGGTAAAGGTGTTTGCATGAGAAAGGTTAAGTGACGCAACGACATTGCCGGCGGTTGGAGAAATGGTGAGCGAGCCATCAGCATTTGAAACCGTGTTCACAAGACCGAGTGAGCTCGTCGCCATGAGCGCGTAGCCGTTGGTTGAGTTCCCTACCAAAAGCTGGCCATAGGAAGGAAGGGTGCTGATTCCGGTGCCGCCATACAGTACGCCAACGGCACTCGTTGCAGATACAAAACCATTGCTTGCGCTAAGCGGACCGTTGAGGCTACCGAGGGCAAAACTATTGGTCGCGAGTGAAGGGAGTGAGGAGGTAGCGGTGGTGGTGGCCGTGAAGAAGCCAGCAATTGCCTGATTTCCAAGCGATGACTTCCCTTCGACGGAGAGCGTATAGAGTGGAGACGAGCTTGCAATACCAATACTGCTTGAGAAGTATGAAAGGCCGTGCACTTCAAAGAGTGAGTTCACATTAGTTTGTGCATTCGTACCAATGATGAGGGCGTTTGAGGTATTGAGTGGATAGATGGTGTTCGTGGATGTAGCGAAGATACCGTCATTACCCGTAGCACCGACCGTTTGGTCTACACCCCAGTATGGAATGCCACCCTGGAGCTTGAGCACGAGACCATTGCTTGCTGCAGGAAGTCTCTGGAGGTTGCCGAAGGAGTCGGCATAGAGAATGTCACCAGGGTTATAGGAACCAAAACCAGTGCCACCATTTTGCTGCGGCAAGACATTTGATACTTGACTTGAAAGGTCGATAGAAGAAGTGGAGGTAACCACGCCGCTCGTTGCTTCAAGGAAACCGGTGAGATTGCTGAGCGTGAGCGCACCGATGTTTGCATTGGTTGCGGTGAAGTTTGTTGCACCAAGTGTTGAAGCGAAGGCGTTGGTGGAGGTTGCGTTTGTGGTGGTGGCATTTGAAGCAACGAGGTTTGCGATTGTTGAAAGTGTTGAGGTGAAGTTAGTGATCGTGCCCGTGTTGATATTTGCGAGTGCTGCATAGAAATCGGTTGAAGACGCCTGCGTAAAGAGCGCGAGCGCGTCGGTGAGGTTTGTTGCAGAGATGTTCGTTGCCGTGAGATCAGCAGCATTGAATTCAGTCGTCGTTGCATTGGTAAGGACGCCATTTACGGCATAGAAATTAGTGGTCGAGGCATTTGTGCCGTTAAGGTTGGTGACGAAGAGGCTTGTGGTGGTTGCATTGGTGGTAGTAGCGGTAGTTGCGACAAAGTTTGTTGCGGTGAGGTTGGTGATGCTTGCGACCGCTGCGTTAAGCGTTTGGAAGATGCCGGTAGTGAAGTTTGCAAGAGTGGCAACGAGATTGCCGAAGGAGCCGTTGTTTGCGTAGAGGTTGGTAGAGGTAGCGTTCGTTGAGGTTGCATTTGTCGCAATGAAGTTGGTGGAGGTGAGGTTGGTGATGGTTGCGAGTGTCGCAGTGAGGTTGTCAAAGATAGCGTTCGTTGCTTGTGCAAGCTGGGCGAAGAAGTTAGTGCTGGTCGCGTTAGTGAAAATGGCGTTCGTTGCAGTGGCGTTCGTTGCGAGAAGGTTTGACGTTGAAGCATTTGTGGCGGTGAGGTTGGTGGCGAATTCATTAGTTGAGGTAGCAGATCCATTTATGGTGTTTTGGTTGTAGGCATTGGATGAGGTGCTGTTCGTAAGCACGCCATTTACCGCATAAAGGTTGGTTGATGAGGCATTAGTCGTGGTGGCGTTGGTGGTAGTCTGATTCGTGACAGTGGCGTTTGTGAATGATGCGTTTGTTGCGGTAGCGTTGGTAGAGGTGACATTCGTAGAAATGACATTTGTAGAGGTGAGATTTGTTGCAAATTCATTCGTGCTTGTTGCATTCGTTGTGGTTGCATTTGTGGTTGTCTGATTAGTAACGGTTGCATTGGTCGCAACGAAATTCGTAAAGATACCGCTGGTGAAGTTCGCAAGCGTTGCGACAAGATTTCCAAATGTTCCATTCGTTGCATATAAATTCGTTGAAGTCGCACTTGTGCTAGTCGCATTCGTTGCGATGAAATTAGTCGAGGTGAGGTTCGTGATGGTTGCGAGTGTCGCAGTGAGGTTGTCAAAGATAGCGTTCGTTGCTTGTGCAAGCTGGGCGAAGAAGTTAGTGCTGGTCGCGTTCGTGAATGATGCGTTTGTTGCGGTTGCATTCGCTGCGTTCAGGTTCGTCGCGAACTGATTTGTGGAAGTGCTGTTCTGTACTACGCCGTTCGCAGCATAGAGATTGGTTGTGGAACTATTATTGGTGACACCATTTAGTGCATAGAGATTCGTCGTTGAAGCGTTCGTGCTGACCGCATTGGTCGTCGTAGCGCTAATAAATACGCCATTTGTAGCATACAGGTTGGTGCTGGTTGCATTAGTAGTGGTGGCATTTGTTGCAAGGAAATTCTGGAAGATGCCATTCGTGAAGTTTGCGAGGGTTGCGGCAAAAGTACCAAAGACACCGTTTGAGGCGTAGAAATTCGTCGACGTTGCATTTGTAGTGGTGGCGTTTGTCGCGATGAAATTCGTGGAGGTGAGGTTGGTGATCGTTGCGAGTGTTGCGGTGAGGTTATCGAAGATGGCGCTGGTCGCTTGCGCGATCTGGGCGAAGAAGTTTGTTGAGGTGGCGTTCGTGAATGATGCGTTTGTTGCGGTTGCATTTGCTGCAAGCAAGTTTGACGTGGAGGCGTTTGTCGCAGTGAAGTTGGTAGCACCTGAATTGGTTACAAACTGATTTGTTGAGGTCGCATTCGTCGTGGTGCTGTTTTCGGTAGTGAGGTTTGTGAGAGTCGTAGCACCACTAGATACGAGACCGCCGGTTGCCGTCACGGGACCCGTGAAGGTTGAAGAGCCAATCGTGAGGTTTCCCGTTGCGAGCGCTTGAAGGAATGAACTTAAATCAAATGATCCTCCTCCCGTGCCTGAGGTCGTAACTACAGTACCGCCAACATGTGACTGCGACTTATTCAAAGCATCAACTTGATCAATGACAAAGGTGCGGAGTCCGTTAATAGCGAGATCAACGTAGCTCTGTGATACACCGGTGTTCGTCGTATGCACGACTGTTACTTGAGTGCCTTGTGCAGAAGACGGTGCACCGCCTCCTACTGCTCCCGTTGTTTGAGAAGAACTAGGCACTGCAGGAACAGTAAATGAATGCGGCACCGTGACGCTTCCAGTCTGTGTAGGAGCCCCTATCGCGAGCGAGGTAGGTTCCGTGCTAAGTGTTCCCTTTCCAAAAAGTAGTGCGAGGTTGTATCCTATACCACTAAAGAAAGTATGGATGGTGTCATAAGTAGCGAGCGCGGTTGCTTCGGCGAGTGAATAATTTTGCGTGTAGGTTTGTGTATACGCTGCAGCGGCAGCAAGATTTTGCGCGGCATATTGCTTTCCGTTCTTGGTAGCGAGCGTCGTGACCTGCATGCCCTTTGAGAGCGCTAGGAAGTCTTGCTCACCTGTTATCTTGGTGGCGAGTGCAATCTCTGAAGCCTTGGTTTCTTCAACCTCATTTACGCGATCCGTAGCAGAGAGTGCCGCAGTACCAAGGGCGATTTCAGCCTTGGTAACTGCCGTAAGCGCACTGCGTGAATCATCAACAAAGCCAATAAGTACGCGCTGGAAACCTGTTCGCGCTACCCACGGAGATAGCGCTGCCTGGTCGGTAAGCGTAGAACCAAGTGCATACATTCCCTCGCTGGTAGCTGCCGCCACTTTCGGACTTGCATCGACCCATGCATATACCCCGCGCGCATATCCTTGCAGTATTCGATCAGAAAGTGTGCTCCATGCATGCGCACCCTGCGCGTCACCATCCATGAGCGCAACGATGCCGGCGTAGGTTACCGTGCCTGTGTTCACATATGCTTCAAGACTTGCCTGCGCAAGCGTGCGAACTGTTTCGGAAAGTGCGTAAGAAGGATGGAGTGCGTCATACGCTGATGCATGGGCGAATGTCGTGACTGCTGCAGCAATCTCAGGATTAATAATCACCTGCGAGTCCTCTCCCTCACGCACAGGAAGAATTGCAACACTGGAGGTAGGAAGGACAAATTCTGCGGGTGTAGAAACTTTTGGAAGCGCGAATTGTGGTGCGGCAAAATGTGTTGCGACCTGAGGAGCGCGTGCTACCGGATGCTGCTGTACGGAAAGAAGAGCGCCAGCAGAAAGCTCCTGCATTCCTGCGGCAAATTGGAGTGCTACATGTTCTGCTTCAACACCCACCGCTGTCCTTGCTGCCCACACACATGAGACGCCAACAAGCATGACGACAAGTGAAGCTAGGAGTGCAACCGCACGCTTCTCAAAAGTAAAAGCAGGAGAAACAATATTTTTTGATTCGTCCTGTACAAACTCTGCCTGAATCTCTTCAGAGATTTTCACCGAAACTCCCCCTTCAGGTAGTGCAACACGTCGAGCAGAAGTAAAGGTTGTAATGGTCGGGAGTGAAGGAATCGTTGGGGTTAATTTATGGAGCGTACGCTTGATATTTGCCGTTTGAATGTTGTGCTTATATTCGCGTTCCCGAGTCTTTGAAAGCTCGTCTCGAAGGATCTGTTTGCTGCGTTCCTGCTCTTTGACAAACGTGTCAAGTGATTGCTCAGAAATTAGCCATGACCTTCCGATTCTTTTTCCTGAAAGTGCTCCTGAGCGGCAGAGGCGGCTCAAGTAGTCGGCATGGTACCCCGTCTTGTCAGACGCTTCACGCGTGGTCAAAAATTTCTCATCGCGAGACTCTGAATTTTTTGTGTCGAGAGGTTCCATTTGAGGTGTCAGGATTTTTTTCAAAGTGCAGGTCGGATGAACGATTTACTTAAATAATACCGCACAGTTAGGCCACTTTATGCATGTTGAGGTGGGGATAAATTAATAAGTTTTTAATGAAAAATTTTTGATGATTCATGAAAAAAATATTTTTCTCATGGTAAAAATTTGCACAAAAAATTCTCTTCAAAAACTTTCTAGAATTAGCAAAATGCGTGCGAATAAATTTTCGCGAATAGATAATCTGCCAAAAAAGAATTTTTATGGGCAGAACGGCAAATTACGTGACCGTAAAATGCCCTACAAGGCATGTAAATGAACCAGCAGTAGTAAATGCCTATCTTCACACAATTAAAACGGTCGAATATACGAAAATCATAGAAAATAAAGCATTTTATAGCACCTAAAACTTATTCATCATTGGCTTTTATATACAACCGAGCAGATCTAAATTTCTCTAAATTTGAGAATAAATATTTTTGTCATAGTTACGTTAAAAAAATATTCATCACCCTTCGATGTGATGAATATTTTCTCGGCGAGACGAGATTTGGCTTATTTACTTATTTATTGAGCTTTGACCAACGAGGAACTGAACTGGTTTAAACGATGTGAGGGCACTACCCAAATATTGCTCCGCCTTCCCTGATCCTATAAATGCCACTGCAATCGCCACGAGTGCAATAAGTATAAGGAGTGCTTGTGCTGCGTGGTTAGTCTTCTTCTTAGCTAGGATCTTATGCTCGCGAAGTACTCTGCCCTCTTTTGCCTCCTCGTATTGCGTTATTTCAGCACGGGAAGGATACTGTCTGCTCCGTATAGGCATTGGAGCGGTTACGGTACGACGAATGGGTACCTGCTCACTTTCAGTATCGATTTCTAGGCGAGGCTCAGGCTCTGGTTCTATTATTTTCTCAAGCTTTATAGGGGTAACTGGTGTCTCTTCAGGTAAAATTTCTGTATTTTGTGGCTTTTGATGCAAGATAGGCTCTGAATCTTCATAGTTTTCCTCAAGAAGCGTTTCTTTTGATACTTTGAACTCATTTGTGCGTATAAACCAGTCCTGCCACGCTTCCTGCATGTCATTAACCACTTTTGAACTAAGCGGGACTGACTCCTTAGCAGGAAAACGGCCATCAACAAGGTTAACTTCCTGTACTGGTGCAGGTGTTAGCGATGGAGATGGCGATGGCGTAATAGCTGAAAAAGGTGCAGAAATTGCCTCAGATACGCTATTTTCGTGCATTACAGGGCCAATAGGAGCCACAGGAAGGGGCTCTGGCGCAGCTTCAGTGATGTAGCGGCTTGGCTGCCATGCTTCTTCGCTTAACGTATTGATTTCCTCCTGAATATCATTAGCAAGTGGCTTATTTTCAGCATCCGGAACCTCAACTGATGGCTCTGTGTGGGCTTCAATGGTCTCCTCCCCAAAGCGGTGGGTCTTGAGAGAGCTCTCCAAAACATACCAATTCCTCCCTACGAGGCGTGCAGCAATCCTTCCCTCGCGGCAAAGCTGGCCAACATAATCCTTCGCATAGCCCGTGAGTTTGGCAGCTCGTTTCGTAGAGACGTAAAGCTCGCCATCAAGAGTAAGTTCTTCCATGCAGTAAGTATAAGCTATCTCGTCTCGAATAGAAAATGTTTATAAACATGTATTGGGGACAGCAAAAAAACTTCTTACGAGAGACCGCTCCGGGGCGCTTGCCCAAGTCTAAGTCTTTCGTAAGGAGTTTTTTGCTGTCCCTACTTTCGTTGTTTCTATTTCCCTATCTCTGCCAAAATGAGGTCCTTAAGAACGGAAGGGTTTCCAGCGCCCTTGGTTGCCTTCATGGACTGCCCTACCAAAAACTGGAGCAGTGCTTCCTTGCCTGCCTTGTATCCTTCCACAGCTTCGGGGTTTGCAGCAAGCACTTCATGAACTGCTGCCTTGAGCGCTTCTGGGTCACTCACCTGGAGCAAACCTTTCTCCTTTGCAATGGCTTGTGGCTTGCCTCCTGACTCAGCCATAACCATAAGCACGTCCTTTGCGCCACGAGAAGAAAGCTCTCCTGCCTCAATCATGCGCATAAGCGAAACGAACGCTTCAGGCGTGACGTATTCGTATTCAATGCTACCCGTACGTGCATAATATCCGCCAAGGTCAGAGACGATATAGTTTGCCGAAAGCGTTATCAGTGATTTTTTCTGAATATCAGAAATCTCGCCTTCGTCTATCAAACCAAGCACTGCATCAAAAAAAGTATTGCGCTCAAGAGTGCTACCGATAAACTCGGCATCGGTTTCCTTAAGGCCGAGCGAAAGATAGCGCGCGCGACGGTCCCACGGAAGCTCAGGGAGCGACGCGAGAATCTGCTCACGGGAAAATTCAGGCACCTCAGAAAGTTTCATCTTTGGAAGGTCAGGCTCTGGGAAGTATCGGTAGTCGGCGCTGCCCTCCTTGAGGCGCTGTGAGAACGTCACCTGCTTTCCTTCATCCCATCCGCGCGTCTCTTGCACCACCTTCCCTCCCTCTTCGAGGAGCTTCACTTGCCTCTCGACTTCGTACGCGATCGCGCGCTCGACCGAACGGAACGAATTTAAATTTTTCACTTCGACTTTTGTTCCGAGCTCGTCGGTCTTTGAAACAGAAATATTTGCTTCGATGCGCATCTCCCCTTTTTCCAAATTTGCATGTGAGGCACCAAGCGTGCGAAGGAGTAGCTGCAGCTCCCGCGCGAACTCTCCCGCAGTCTTCGCATCATGAATCTCAGGCTCAGTGACGAGCTCCATGAGTGGCACGCCGGCACGGTTGAAGTCGACGAGACTCTTGCTTTCGCTCTTGCTGTCAGACTTTTCACTTTCAGCTTCACCAGCCTCGCTAGCTACCGCTGCGTGATGGGAAGAGCGCGCGGTGTCTTCTTCAAGATGAATGCGCGTGAGCGGCACGCCCACGAGCTCGCCTCCTGAGATGAGCGGAAACTCAAACTGGCTGATCTGGTATCCCTTCGGAATGTCCGGGTAGAAATAACTCTTGCGGTCGAACTCTGTATAGTCGGCAAACCTCCCGCCGAGCGCAGCCCCTACGCGAAGCACATGCTCGACTGCCTTCTTGTTGATCGTTGGAAGCGTGCCAGGGTGCGCCATGCAGACCGGGCAGACGTTTGCATTCGGCGCAGTCTCCTCAGGCTCATTCGCAGAGTCGCAGAACATCTTCGTGTTCGTGTTGAGCTCTGCATGAATCTCGAGACCCACGGTGAGCTTGTATGCTGCAGCTGCTTCAGTTGGCTTGGAGTTCTCTCCCATGTCCCCAGCTTATAGACCAGGGGCGAACCGCGCAAGTGCGCCTAGCGCTAAAATTTCCAAAAATCTACTTTCCGAGACGCTTCGCGAGCTGGTCTGAGAATGCCTTAAGCGCCTCGTCATCGAGGATGGAAAGTGCCATGACTTCCTTTCCGGAGACCTCGCGGAGGGTCTTGAGGGCACTTCCCTGCTCATCGGGAGTGAGCAAATCTGCTTTCGAGAGGACCACGAGCTCTTCTTTCTCGGCAAGATTTGCACCGAAGGCTTCCAGCTCTTTTCGTATGTTTGTATAGGCTGCAGAAAGGTCTTCTTGTTCAGCCGAGACGAGATGCACAATAAATCTCGTGCGTTCTATGTGTCGCAAAAACTTAGTACCGAGACCTCGCCCACTCGAGGATCCCTCAATGAGACCTGGAATGTCCGCGAGAATGAATCCATAGAAGTTGCCGAGGTGTGGCTCGAGGGTGGTAAAGGGGTAGGCACCCACTTTCGAGCTCGCATGGGTGAGTGCGTTCAGCAAAGAGGACTTGCCGGCGTTTGGGAAGCCGACGAAGCCTGCGTCAGCGATGAGTTTGAGGGTGATGCGGATATCCCCAGCCTGCCCCGGTTTGCCCGGCGTCGCCTGCATCGGATTCTGATTTATGGAGCTCTTGAAGTGGTTGTTCCCGAAGCCTCCTGCCCCACCCTTGAACATCACTTCCTTCTGCCCAACCTCCAAGATCTCGCGCGTCTCACCCGAGGTCGTATTCTTTATGATGCTTCCCACTGGTACCTTGAGCGTAACCGACTTGCCGTCGGCACCATGCTTGAGGTTGTTCTCACCCGAAAAGCCGTTCTCAGCACGGAACTTTTTTGAGTACTGGAAATTGGAAAGAATGGAGAGGTCGCGAACACCCTCAAAGATTATGTCGCCACCCTTGCCGCCGTCCCCTCCTGAAGGGCCTCCCTTTTCCTTCCCTTTGATATGCAGCCAGCGCACGACGCCTGAGCCGCCGTGTCCTGCTGTCGCATGTATGGTTACGTCATCGATAAAAGCCATGTAATTTTATTATTCGGTTATTATTGTCCATCCTTCCGCCAAAAGCGTTTCTGCTTTTTTGTATTTGAGTGTTTGGGTTTCGTCGCCTTTGCGGATGGTCACTAGGTCGTTACGGTCATACTGGGGGCCGCTCTTCACGATGGGCTGCTGCGCGGATGCTCCAGCATTGCTTCCCCCCGTGCCGTCACCGAGGCTTCCATCACCTCCCTCACTCGCGGCGACCATCTGCCTGCGCATGCGCTCCTGCTCTTCGTGCATGGCGCGGTGCGCTGCGTCATCTATTGGCGCAAGGCGTGGAAGTGCTTCAGCGAACGCAGCGGCAATTCCCTGCTGCATACTATTAAAGCGCGCGAGTCCTTCGCGGCGGTACTCGATGAGCGGGTCGCGCTGGCCATAGGCGCGAAGTGAAACGGAGCGCCGGAGGTATTCCATGGTCTCGAGCTGCTCAAGCCAGAAGGTGTCGATGATCTGGAGAATCATGCGGCGGAGAATTTGCGTGAATATTTCCTGGCCGAATTCTGCCCGTTTCTGGTCATAGGAGTCCATCGCCATTTCGTCTCCTGCAATCATGCCGAGCACGACGGTTTCGAGCTCCTCTGCAGAGCCAGTGAGTGCAATGCGGCGCTGGTTATAAATGGAAAGGCGCTGGGTGTTAAGCACATCGTCATACGCGAGCACCTGCTTGCGCGAATCAAAGTTAAAGCCTTCGATGCGCTTCTGTGCCGTTTCAAGCGAGCGTGTGATCATACCGCTTTCAATAGGCTCGTCTTCAGGAATCTTAAAGGTACCCATCACGCGCTGCATCATGTCGGAAGCAAACACGCGCATCAGCTTGTCCTCGAGAGAAACGTAGAAGCGTGTCTCTCCGGGGTCACCTTGGCGACCGGAACGACCGCGGAGCTGGTTGTCGATGCGGCGCGCCTCGTGCCGCTCGGTACCGATGACGTACAAGCCACCTGCTTTCATGACTTCCTCGCGCTCTGCAGCATCCACCGGCGCGCCGCCGAGTTTGATGTCCACACCTCGTCCAGCCAAGTTTGTCGCAACTGTCACCCTTCCCTTTCGACCCGCCTGGGCGATGAGCTCGCCTTCGCGCTCATGGTTCTTTGCGTTCAAGACCTCGTGTGGAATCTTTGCCTTGCGCAAGTATTCGCTCACGACTTCGTTATCTTCGATAGAAACGGTACCCACCAAGACCGGCTGCCCTTTCTCATGCAGAGCCTGCACCTCGCGCACGAGGGCCGTGTACTTGCCGTGGTTGGTCTGGAAGATGACGTCGTTATGGTCGATACGCTGCACGGGGCGGTTCGTCGGAATCACCACAACATCAAGGCCATAGACGGTATAGAATTCCTCTTCTGAGGAAAGCGCAGTACCGGTCATACCGGCAAGCGCATCATACATGCGGAAGAAGTTCTGGAAGGTCACGCTTGCATAGGTGCGAGTCTCCTTTTGCACCGGCACACCCTCTTTTGCTTCAATAGCCTGGTGCAAACCTTCTGACCAACGGCGCCCTGGCTGCATACGTCCCGTGAACTCGTCCACAATGACGATTTCGCCTCCTGCACCGTTATCCTTAACCACGTATTCCTTATCTTTTATGAAAAGCGCCTTTGCCCGCACGGCCGTCTCAAGGTGGTGCGCATACTTCACGCCGCCCTCGGTATAGATGTTTTCAATATCAAGTGCCTTCTCAGCCTTGGTAATGCCGGCATCCGTGAGCTGTACGGCCTTCTGCTTCTCGTCGACGGTATAGTCTTCCTCTGGCACCATCATCTCGGCTATCCGAGCAAACTTGTCATACAGCATCTCGGCGTCCCCTACAGGACCTGAAATGATGAGCGGCGTGCGCGCCTCGTCAATGAGAATAGAGTCGATCTCGTCGACGATCGCGTAGTGGTGCCCGCGCTGCACGAGCTGCGAGACGTCATAGGCCGTGTTATCTCGCAGATAGTCGAAGCCGAGCTCGTTGTTGGTGGCATAGGTGATGTCTGCGTCATAGGCCTCCTTTTTAGAAACAGGACGAAGGAAATCATAGAAGACTTTAAATGAGCCTTCCTCAGCGACCTCACCCTCCTCTTCCTTGCTCACATGGCTCGCGTCATAGACATAGGCGCCTTGCGAGGTGATAACGCCGAGCGAAAGACCCAGATAGTCATAGACCTGACCCATCCAAGCAGCATCTCGGCGTGCCAAGTAGTCGTTTACCGTGACGAGATGTACGCCTTTGCCGGCAAGCGCGCGCAGCGTCGCGGCAAGGGTAGCAACGAGCGTCTTTCCTTCTCCCGTGCGCATCTCGGCAATTTTGCCCTTCGCAAGCGTGAGACCGCCCAAAAGCTGCACGTCATAGTGGCGCTCGTTCAAGGTGCGTGCAGAAGCCTCACGCACAAGCGCAAATACCTCGGCAATGTCCTCGTCTTTCTCGGGCTTTCCGCCCGTGCGCTCTTTTAGAGCTGCAAGCCGGGCCGCTATTTCCTCCCGAGAAAGTGCTCCAATCTCATCCGCAAGGCCATTAGCCTTGTCTACGACCGCTTGTGCGGCCTTTAGGAAGCTGCCCGACTGGTTTTGGGCAAAGAGATTAGTAAGGAAATTCGGCATAACGGGTCACGACCACTATATATAAGGTATAGGCCACTATAGCATTTTCGGCCTTATTTTGCGATATAAATGCGAAATGCGAGCGAGATGGAAGCTAAACGAAAACAGCTGCCTTGCGGCAGCTGTTTTCGCGCTTATCTCACCATAGGTGTGAGGACCTTTGTCATTTACAATACTATTCCTTTTTATTACCGTGTCAATCTTTATATCCCTTAGCACAATCTAAGCCGGCGGAGGGAATCGAACCCTCGAGATAAGCGTGACAAAGGCTATCTCACGACCTTATCGCCGGCATAGGGTAATAGTAGAAAAACGGGAATCAAGAAGTCATAAAGAAGTTCTAAAGATTCCCTGAGTTTTGTGTCGTACAATAAAAGTATGGCTTCCCTTCCGAAGCGCCGCATCACTAAAGCACAGATTGAAGGCGCGTTTACACCAGAAGAATTGTCTCTTCTGCGTTCGCTTTCGTCACCTACAAAGATACAAGCCTATCTTGATACGCTTGCGATTAATTTTGAAAAGAATGGCGAGACGTGCATGTCGCCCCGCCGTGTGATGCGTGAACAAAAAGCGCATTGCATTGAAGGAGCAATGCTTGCTGCGGCGGCGTTATGGCTTCACGGTGAAGAACCGCTTCTTCTTGATCTAAAAACCATGCGTGGCGATGATGATCATGTGGTGGCTTTGTATAAGCGAGGCGGACATTGGGGTGCTATTAGCAAAACCAACCACGCAACCCTTCGCTTCCGCGATCCTATCTATAAGACGGTGCGCGAGCTTGCCGCTTCCTATTTTCACGAATACTTTCTCGACTCAAATGGCATGAAAACACTTCGCAGCTATTCGGAGCCATTTTCACTAAAGCAGTTTGGCATTGCATGGATGACGGCAGAAGATGAGCTGTGGCCTATTGCACGCGCTATCGATAAAGTGACGCATTACCCCCTATTTCCTAAGGAAAACACGGCTTTTATCCGGCTCGCCGACTCTATGGAGCGAAAGGCAGGCAAGCTTACCGAATGGAAAGAAAGTGATAGGAGGACATAGCTCCTCAGGCAGCCACGGGCGTGTGGTACCTATAAAAGTAAAAACTCCCGTGAGGGAGTTTTTACTCGAACCGAAAGAAAACTACTTTCGCTTCTTTGCAGACTTCTTTGCAACCTTCTTCTTAGCTACTTTCTTAGTTGCCTTCTTAGCAACCTTCTTCTTAGCTACTTTCTTTTTTGCTGCCATACAATTTCAGTTAAATCTTACGGCTAATGTCGACCCATTCGCGCACAAAAATTTTTTCAAATGAGAAAAAGTTTTTATAAAACATTCGCTTGAAAAAATTTTTGTGCGCAAATGTTTTATGTGTATATTATCGCGCACAAAAATAAATTTTGTGTGAACAAAAAAATAATTGTGGATAACTTTGCAAAAAATTTATAAAAATATTTTTACAAAATTATTTTCTTAAACGAGTTACGTAAAAAATTTTATACGCCTAGAGCATGCGCACTTCTCTTTCAATCACAATCTGTGTTGCATCAAAAACTTTTTTCTCAATCTCTTTTCCAAGCACATCGACATCATGTGCAGTCGCACCTTTTTCCGCCACAACGACAAGCGGCTGTTGCTCAAACAAGCGCACCGGACCGAGCGCATGGCCGCGAAGATCGAGTACTTTATCCAGTATCCAGGCGAGCGGGATCTTTACCGCTGCACGCGCTTCAGAGGACGTACTTGCGGGTTCTTTTATTTCTACAGGAAATCCAGGAAGCTCAGGGTATTTATCGAGAAGCACATCATAGTGCTCTTGGGTTATAAAAGGGTTCTTAAAGAATGAGCCGGCGGTGCCGCTTACACGCAGGTCGGGAAATTTCCGTGCACGAATTTCACGCACTGCTGCTGCGATTTCTTGCGGTGTAGAAAGCGGGCCATTCTTTTCTTGATAGACGGTGAGGTCTGCATAGCTCGTGTGTGGAGCTGCATTTTTTGAAAGAGAAAAAATAACGCGTAAAACAATGTATTGCGCGGTGCGCTTAAAAATACTGTCGCGATAGCCAAAGGCACATTCAGCATTACTAAAACTCTTTATCTCGCCAGTTACCGTATCAAGCGCTTCAACGAGCGAAATAGTCTGTGATACATCGGCGCCGTAGGCGCCGATGTTCTGAATAGGCGCACCTCCCACAAGCCCTGGTATGCCCGCCAAATTTTCCAAACCCCACAGTTCTCGCCCAACACAGGCCTGTACAAACGGATCCCATGCTTCGCCTGCCGCAGCAGTTACCGAAACACTGGAAGAGTTGCCATGCGTTTCTTCCATACCCTCCTCAAATCTAATACCCGTAAGCATCGGTTGAATGATCACCCCTGCATATCCTTCATCTGAAGCAAGCACATTGCTCCCTCCTCCGAGTACATACCACGGCAAAGCGCGCTCGCCGGCAAAGGCAAGCGCGCTTTTTATATCTTCAACATTCCCACAATGAATCACATACTGCGCTGCACCACCAACCTTAAAGGTAGTTAGCGAAGAAAGCGGCACCTGCTCCTGGATCTCCATTCCTTCAGTATACGCGAACCCCCTTTTCCCTTCTATGAGCCGAGCTGCTGGAGGAATGCTGCTGCCTGGCTGGATTGTTCTGGATGCTGCGCAACAATGGTCTGGATTTCCGCCTTTGCTGCTGCCTTATCACCGGCATTGGCATACGCCGCTGCGAGACCGTATTCAGCGTTTGCATCATTATTTTGGTCAGCGACACGCTTCTGCCACGTAAGGATGAAGTCTGGATAATCTTTTACTTGATAATAGGCAAGAAGGACAATATCCTGATCAACGGTCGTCGTACCAAACTTTTGCTGCAAAAGTGCTTTTCCTTGGGACATTTGTCCTGCAATGATGTCTCCTGCCGCAGCATAGACGCATACATCGCTAAAGGAAGGGTCGAGCTGGCATGCCTTATTAAAGGCTGCAGCACCAGCGGCAGCGTTGCCTGCTTCAACCTGCTCAATTCCCTCTTCTGTCAGGATGCCCTGCTTTCTCGGACTTTCTTGCTCCGCAAGATGCGTCTGGGCAAGGGCTGCTTGGAACTGCCCCGCTGAACGATAGAGGAGCGCGAATTCCAAATGAATACGCGCATCGAGTGGAATCTCGGTAACTAAGTTTTGTGCTTGCTGTACTGCATAACTAAAGATAGCCTGCTTGTTTTGATTAGAGATGCTTTGGTTTGCAATAGCGCCCTCAGCAAAGGTCATGAGCTGCTCGGTTATTTCCTGGTTTGCAAAGGAACCATCGGCATAAGCCTGTTTGAATGCGGCAATGTTCTGTGTTGGATCTGAACCAGGAGTAATCGCCGTAATGAGGTCACCTGCTGCATTCATGCTTGGAATATTCACGAAATAGATAACCACCGCGAGCACTACCACCCCTAGCGGAAGTGCATAAATGAGGAAATCACTTTCTCCAAGCACCGGAACTGACCCGAGCTTCTTAAAGGGGCGTGCCACTCCCCCATGGGCCATCGCAAGCACGGCTGCAAATGGAATATAGGAGAAGAGGTTATCGAACACAAAGATGCCTTGGAAACAGTAGGCCGCTAATGCGGAAAGCAAAAGGATGCGTTCTGCGGTCGAGAATTTACTTCGATACAGCGCGAGTGCCGTTGCTCCCAAAAGTGCTAGGAAGAGAAGGAGCGCCGGGAAACCACCTGCCACAAGCCAGTCGAGGTACATGTTGTGGGCACGATCAAACCACGGCTCCTGGTCATTTAACTGCGGCTGGTAGTAGGCATTAAAGACATAATTGAAACCATCCTGACCCCAGCCGGTAATCGGCCTCTTTTCAAAGCCCTGGAGCGCCATCTGCCAAATAACAAGGCGGGTATGGGTCTCGGGATCAGAAAGTGAAATAGAGGCGAGACGGCCAAGCGACGGATCCTTTCTTATGAACGCTTCATTGCGGAGCAAGAAGAACCCTCCTACCACGAGCACGAGTGCCACGATCGTTATTAGTGCGCCCTTCCTTCCCTTTTCACCGGAGCTTATCATCCAGAGCAGTGCACCGAACGCAATAGCACCAATAAAGCCAAGGATCGCGCCACGGGTAGCCGTTGAGAAAAGAATAAGCACTTCGAGAAGCGTCAGTATAAAGAACGGCCAACTAAGCCAGGAATTATCATCGGCAGTTCCTTTCGTGCTTCTCAGGTCAAACCCAAGCCAAAGCGAGACAGCTATAGCAAAGAGCATGAAGCACGCGAGGTAGTCTGAGTTGCCGAAGTAGGCATCAAGGCGAACACCTCCCTGATGAATTTGAATGACATGCGCGAGCTGGCCAAACCCTACGAGGCACACGAGTAGTGAGATGGCGAGGAACATGCCCCACCATTTGCGCCACAAGGCATCGGCGGCAAAGATGCTCCCGGTAACAAGGAAGAACAGGAAGACGTGGATGAGCGTAACCCAGCCATCCATGCGTTCGAAATTACTCCAAAATGCTTTTGCAGGATTCACGGCGAAGGCATCCGCAATGGCCATCCATACCACAAGGAGCCCGTAGAGTATGCTGACCCAGGAAAATTGCGGACGATATTTCGCATCCAAGGTCATGAGGAGGAGCCACCCGATCGCCGCAATCTCCACGAGGATACGGAAGGCAAAATTCTTTCCCGTTATGAAGGGAAAGAAATAGTCGGGAAACGGAAACCCTCCAGCTACCAACAGTGCCAGTGAGGGTATGAGAAACAACGCCCCGATAGTCACCCACCAAATTGCTTTTTTCATATGGATTCTTCGCTTATATACGGGAAACTATAGCATACCTGGGCTCATCGGGAACCGCTGCTGTCTTCCAGAACCTTGCGGAAAATAACGGCTAAATCCTCAGCCATATCTTTGAGCGAAAGGCTTTCTTCAGCCTTTTTTCGGGCTGCCTTGCCCAAGCTCAAGCGTAACTCCGGCTCCTGCTGCAGCCTAGTAATACGCTCAGCAAGCGCATGGGCATCATAGGGTGGTACGACCACAGCCTCCTTACCTTCTTCCACATAGTCTTCTAGGTATGCCTTTCGTGTCGCAATGACGGGAAGCCCACACGCCATAGCATCAAGCAATACCGTCTGGCCAGAGCAGTCGGCGCCATCCGTATAGGTATCATCGTGGGTGGCAATGACAATCTGCTGCGCGGTTTCATATTTCTTTTTGAGTTCATCGATAGGAAGATTGAAAAAGATCTGGACGTTTTGAGGAATCGATTCTATCCCCACGAGATTATGTTTTCCGCACACCACGTCAAACTGCGTGTTGGGCAAAAGTTCTGCAGCTTTGAAAAGCGTGGCATAGTCTCTGCCGGTATCGGCACCCACCGAAAGCACGGTATTGTTTCGTCCTTCATACACTGCTTGATAAAATTCCGTATCGGAACCAAGCTTCACCACGAATATGTTTCCTTCCAGAAAAGGACATTCTGTAAGAAGCCATTCTTTTTGAATTGCCGCGAAGCACACGATGGCACTGCATTGCTTTAGTGCTAGTGTGAGTAGCCGGTAGCGCACCGGTCGCTCTTTATTTGCGCGCACTATGCGAGCGAGTTCAATATTCAAAAGCACATATTTCCCCTTTCCTCCAAAAATCTTCTTAAGCGGAAGAAAATAGAGCAATGCTGCACCAAAGACAATTTTATAGGGACGAGTCTTGAAATAGAGCAAAAGGTGCCTCGCACGATAGCCTAGTGCCTTGCCAAGCCATCCGTGCAGAAGCCTCTGCGGTAAAGCGTCATCCCTGCCAATCGCATCCGCAGGAATGCCAAGCGACGCCATATATTCAAACCCATACTGCTGCGTGCGCGGTCGAGAAACGTGCCTTGTAGTTCCCTCTCGCACCTGCGCCGGTGTAGCTCCAGGAAATATATAGAGGAGCGTTTTCATCGAAAGCTATTCGTCGAGCATTGCGATGCAGGTGAGGTTTGGATTCTGGATTCGCAACAGCATCGGAATGTAACGCATGAGCGGACTATGGCTCGCAGCGGTGTACTGATTATAGAAGCGACAAATAAAACCAATGCGCTCGAGACTAAACTGCAAGCTTTCTTTATCCCACAAGAAGTAGTGCTTGCCGTGTTCGGGAAGGTAAACGCGTGCCTCATTATTAAAACCGTTGCGGTTCGGTACGATGATGAGAATCCTGCCGTGCTTGTTCAATACGCTTTTGGCTCGAAGCAGCAGCCCGAGTGGATTTTTAATATGCTCAAGTACCTGGTTTAGGACGATGAGATCAAATTTCTCATCGATATGGAAATCTTCGAGATCCTGCTTAATGAAGGTGATACCCTTGGGAAGGTTTTCCGGCTCGTTATAGAGATCCATTCCTACCACCTTCTTTACGCCGGGTAGCTCGGCCATTGCTGCTGCCAGCACGCCGTTTCCACAGCCAAGCTCTAATATTGCTGCATCTTTAGGGATATTTTCTTGTACGACGGCGAGAAGCTGTTTCATATTTTTCACTATAGTACCATAGCCCTTCTGGTGTTGCTTTTGTAGGGTGTGGTTATGGCGTAGTATGGGGCTATGGCTGAGCGAGTCCAGAACATCATTATAGGTATCCTCCGCTGGAGCGAGCGGTATACCAAGACCGATATGGTCTATTTGATGCAGGCGGGTTGGTGGCTTAATTTAGGTGTCGTTATTACCTCGTTCCTTTCGCTCCTCCTTTCTATTGCGTTTGCAAACCTCCTCCCACCTTCCACCTACGGCCTCTACCAATACCTTCTTTCTATTTCTGGCCTCATCGCTTCGCTTGCCCTTCCTGGCATGAATAGCGCTGTTGCGCAGGCGGTGGCACGCGGTTATGAAGGTGTCTTACGAAAATCAGTACGGGCGCAGCTCAAATGGTTCCCAATACCCTTCAGCATTGCACTCATCACCGCACTTTATTATTTCGCCCATGGTGTCACCGACATTGGTATCGGCCTTATCGCCGTCGCGATACTCACGCCAATGGTGAATGTATTTAATACCTACTCTGCTTACCTCGAAGGAAAACAGGATTTCCGCCGATCGTTCTTTCTTAATCTTCTTGTAATCCTCTCCTCTTACGGCTCAATGTTTCTCGCCGTTATCTTTGCGAAAGATGCTGCAGCGCTTATCATCGTGAATCTCGGCGTGAATGTCATCGTCACCGCTTTTGCCTATTACAAAACACTCCAGGCATGCAAACCAGATGATACGAAATTTGACCCACAGACCATTACCTATGGAAAGCAGCTGAGCGTGCTCAGCACGGTTGGTCTCCTTAACCAGCTCGACTCGGTCCTGGTCTTCCATTTCCTCGGCGCCGTGCAGCTGGCCGTGTACAGCTTTGCTACGCTTCTTCCCGAGCGTGTGGGCAGTCTTCTTAATTTCATCGGCACCGCTTCATTACCGCGCTTTGCAACCCAGCCACTCTCCTACATTCGCACGCACATTCTCGAGAAAGTGTGGCGCCTCGCTGCGGTAGCGGTGGCTGCCGCAGTGGTGTACGCGCTTATCGCACCGCTTCTCTTCCATCTGCTCTTCCCTAAGTATGTAACGGCAATCCCCTACACCCAGGCATTTGCCGCCATTATTGCACTCATTGCCCTCACCAATATCACCAATTCCCTTCTCTACGCAAAGCGCTTTACCAAAGAGATTTACGTTATTGGGTTTACCCAGCCAATCCTCCTCATTATTTTGCAGGTGCCTCTTTTGATTCGTTTTGGTATTGCTGGAATGGTTGCCGCGCAACTGGTGACGAGCTTCGTCACTATCGTGCTCGCCCTATGGCTTTTCTTCCATCCGCTTTCGCCTAAAGAGGATCTTGAGGTAGTCGCGGAGAGCGAGTAAGGCAAAATAAAGTGCAGAGAGCAGAGAAAAAGCTCTGACTGAAAGCTTAAAGGCACTGACCGCAGCCGGAAGTGACCGCTCCGGATGAGTGGCATAAAAGTTTCGGTGCACGACAAACATGCGCTGATAGGCACGCATGAACGAGGCGGGATTCCGGCGCGAGGCAACCATGCTTAACTGCTCACCACCGTGTGCCTGATCAATGAGCGTCGTTTGTCCTGAAAGATAGCGGATGCCGACACCTTCATGGGCTATCCAGAGCCACCACTCACCTTCGTATCCATTAATGTCTTCGCGAAAAAGGTACTTGGGGAAAAGGGTCCATTTGAAGACTGCCCGCATGTCCCCTTCCGCATCAAGGCCCTCCATAAAGTCTTCGTATGAGGGGTCGACAAATTCCTGCCCTTCCTTAAAACGCAAACCGCTCACATACTCTCCTGTAGGCGTGCGGGTACGTGCTCGAAAGCAGAGTAGCTGTATATGGTCGGGGGCTTCTGAGATGCCGTTGGCGATAGTGTCGAGAGCGTGTGGCAAAAGCAGGTCGTCGTCATCGAGCTGCACTGCCCACTCGCCTTCTTGGAGCGTCTTAAAGGCGGCATTACGCGCAGCGTTCACCCCGCGGCTTTTCGTATGGTGAATGCACTGAAGCTCTCCAGGAAACTTTTCCTGGAGCATTTCAAGATATTCTCGCGTTCCGTCCGTTGAACCGTCATTTATGATGACGATACGATAGTGTTGATAGTTTTGCGTACGGACACTCTCGAGCGCGCGCTCAAGGAGCACGCGCCGGTTCTTGGTTGGGACAATGATAACGAGACGGGGCTTCTCTGGGTTCATGCGCTCTTGCTACTGAAGACTCTCTTTCCGAGCATGCTTAAAGGTGAAGAGAAAATTCATGGTGAGGTTAAAGAAGGAGACGATAACGAAAATTATTCCTTGGGCCAGAAGATACCACCCATGGAAAAAGCTAAGACCAAAAATCTCTAAGAACTTTTTCGCTCCTGCCAAAAGCACAGCATTTAATGCCAAGCCGCTGAGCGCCACGGCGCTATAGAGCAAAAGCTGGTGCGGAATGCGATGCGCTGCCCTATCCCGAAAGGTCCAGTATTTCTGGAGCAAAAAGTTTACAATGAGCGCGAAAATGAATCCAAGCACTAACCCGACTAAGTAAGAACCTTGAAGACCAAACACTGAAACCCAGAGATACAAAAAGAAGACTTGAATCGCTCCGCCCACTACACCCGAAACACCATAGCGTAAAAGAAAAAAGAGTTTCGTACGATGTTCTTGAAAAAGTCTTTGCATCTGCATACCGAAATCCTACCACGCAGCTCCCCCATTACATCGGGCCTGTTTTCTTTTCTGCAACCGCAACAAGGCTCAGGCCAAAAGGCAGTGCCATAAAACGAAGTATCGTTGCCTCGATTGATACTAGAATGGTGAGCACTGCATTAACAAAGCGGGGCGGTGTGAGTCCTCCCTCCCCTGTCTTTCCGGTAATGCGTATGCCTGCGGCAGGAATAGAAAGCAGACAATTCCAATAGCTTACATACTCCACCGTATACCCAGCCTGAGAGAGAAGGGCGGAAAGTTTTTTCTTTGTGTAGCGACGAAAATGATGGTGTTCCACATCGTGCACGCTCCAGAGCGACATAAAGGCAGGTACGGTTATGACAATGCGACCAGGTGATGTGTCAGTAAGTGCGGCACGTGCACGAAGCAGAAATGCGCGATCATCTTCGATATGCTCAAGCACATCAAAGAGTCCGATCAAATCATAGGAGTGTGAAAACGCAGAAGCTTCATCAGCATAGAGAGCATCATAGCCCCTAGTGGCAGCAACGGCGCGTGCTTCCCCATCGGGCTCACACGCATCGGTATGCTGAGCAAGCGCTGCAAAAAGATCGCGCATGCCGCCATAGCCTGCACCATAATCGAGAGCACGGCTCACTTTCCCCTGTACCTCTTTGCGACCCTTTTGCTTACGTGCATGCCGCGCGTCAGCCTTAGTCAGGGCAGCGAGTACCGCACGGCGGCGGCCAGCGTACCACCACGAAGACTCCATAGCATGCAGCAGCGTGTACGCAGAACGTTCCATATTTCTCCTAGTATACTTCGGCCTGAGCAAGTTGTTTGCGGATCCTTCTCATAGCCTGCACGGCGCCCATACCATCGCGCACAACCTTAAGCTTGCTTGGCCGATCACCAAACGCATATTCGTTCCAACTAACGGGCACTTCAGCAATGCGAAGGCCGGCACGCTCTGCCCGGGCAAGAAACTCCATATCGAGAAACCAGCCTGTCTCCGTACATCTCCGAAGCACATCACGACCTTTAGCATTCATCAGCTTTAGGCCACACTGGCTGTCTGCCACCTTAATACCAAGCATGGTATGACGAAGCGCATTAAAAGCCTGAGAGCTTAGTGAACGAAGCGCACTCCTCTGGACGAGCTCGGTATTCAGCAAACGCGACCCAATTACGATATCCGCTTCGTCTTCAAGCACCAAGCGGAAGAGTGGATGAATATTTTCGGGATGCGCGGATAGGTCAGCATCAATAAAGCCAAAATGGGCACCGGTACTTTCCTGTGCTGCAGCAGTGATTGCCGCACCCTTCCCTTTTTCCTCAGTACGGAGAACTAACACTCGTGGATGGTTAAACGCTTCAACTATTGCGTGAGTTTCATCGGTAGAGGCATTATCAGAGACATAGATGCGCCATTCATTTACTTCACTCTTCTCAAGCTCCGCACAGATGCGCCGCAAGGATTCTTCTATAATTTCCGCCTCGTTATGCGCAGGCACGCAAAGGTCAAACGTCATGCCATAAAAAGAGTGCTTGGGAGCACGAACTCCGCACCAAGCTCCTGCGCGCGCGCAATGCACTTTTCAAGAAGTGCTTTCTTTTCTTCATCAAAATAATGCAGGTGTGTCACGACGACAAATATACCATTTTTCTTGTGGGCATACTCGAGACCCGTGAAAAGGTCACTGTCTTCAAGGCGGTATGAGCAGAGTTCTTTATGCTTCCCAAAGTTAAGGACATAGGGATATGCAGGTACCTTTGCCATACCTATATGCGAAAGCTTATGCCAGAGCATGCGTAGGAAGATGGTGAAATATTCCCATCGTGGTATCCAGTTTCGCAGGCCTGCGCCTCGGCCACGAATTATATCCATACCCGCTGCCTCAACCGAGAGAACGCCACTAGTGCCAATCCAGTCATGAGGCGGCACAAAAAGCGTTACCGGCACGCCAAAAGCACGCTCGAGCTCATCCCTTCCCCGCTTCGCTTCGCTTCGCGGCACCTCACCGGCATACTCATATAGCACCTTTTCGCCCTGCTTTGTGTGAGCATGTTTATTTTCATGCGTCGTGCCATGCTGCAGTATTTCAATGCTGTGATTCTCCTGCACATATCTCACGAGCTCTTGATTCAGGCCAAGGGGATATTCACGCTGCTCTTTTGGTGCATTGCTTGTGTACACGTCGCTTGTCGGCTTAACAAAAGGGATTGCAGAAAATCCCACTGGTATGTTCTGCGCAAAGATATCGTGATACCACCGCTCAATATCCGCTGGAGTACTGAAATAATTAAGGTCGTCGTCTCGGATTATGAATTTCATACCGTTGTCTTTGGGGCCGAAGCTTTTCTTGGCATAGCCTCTTTGGCCATAATTTCCTGGCAGATTTCATAGACCTTTTTTCCAAATGGCTCCTTGTGGAGGACCGCTTCGCGGGCTGCCTTTCCCATTGCTACTCGTTGCATCGGATTATGGTACAGGAATTCTATTTTATTGCGAAGCGCTTGTGCATCACGTATTGGCACGATACACCCGGTCTTTCCTTCTTCTACGATTCCCTTTGCATGCTCCGTCGTGATGACCGGAAGTCCACACGCCATTGCCTCGAGCGTGACGCGGCCGAAGCCCTCGGTGAGCGAGGGAAAGACAAGCACCGATGCTTCCCGATAGAATTTCTCGGGTTCTTGCGTATCGGGAACCCATACAATGCGCGGATCTGCTTCTATCTGCTCTCGATACCGTGTGCGAAGTGAGTCCGGCATAGCAGGAAACCCTCCGACGATAGTTAAATGTGCATCACTCAATTCGCACGCTTTCCATGCGTCCAAAAGATAGTGCAGGCCTTTAAGTGGCTGCGTATAGGCCATATAAAGTATTGAAAAAGGGCTAGCCTGCATTCCCGCGGAATCTGCAGACATGTTCGGTGAAAAACGTTCCGTATCAATATCCGGAGAGGCAACAAAAATCTTTTCTTGAGGAAATCCAGCTTGTATGTAGGAATCTTTGACGAACTCAGACATGGCGAGAACATAGTCACATTCTGATACGACGCCCGTACTATATTTTTTATCAAGTGTAGTATACAGACCATCAAAAGACTCAAAGCCGAGTGCGACCATTTCTTCACGCTCGAGTTGTGCATTCACGGCAACATGCGCCGAGACCGCCAGATCAACGGTCACCGCCCCGCAACGACGAACTTTTTGTATTGCCCGTGCCATAAAATACCCCGGATGAAAGAGCACGAGATCAGCTGACCGTAGTTTCTGCGTAGCGAACAAATCAAAAAGACTTTCTACCGCTTCACGAGAAAAGGATGTCCTGAATATCCTTTCATAAAGTCTTATGATTCCGCGTACCGGTAACGGAACAACGGAAGACGTATTGGGAAAGGAAAAATCTTTGGTAATTTGGCAGAGTACCTGCTGCAATTCATTGGTCTTAGCAAAAGCTTCTATAACCGGCAATATATCGGGTGACTTTAGGTTTAGCTTTTTACCGAGATTCGCAAATGTTACGATAGAGACCTTCATACAAGCCTAGGACACATGCTCTTTGTTTCTAAACAAAAACCAATTATTGCCAATACTGCCGACGGTCTTCAGATTTTCAAGCGTAAAGGCAGGAAATTCCTTTTTCATCCATTGGAACACTTCACCCGGAGAGGCATATTCAAAGGGATAGCCACCAACCCAGTCCACGACATCGCGCCGGTAGTGCATACCTCTCTCCTCCCCGTATTCGCGCATGAACCGAAATGGGTTTTTAAAGCGTAAGAGCGGCGCCAAGAAGAAGTAGAAGAAGGTGTAGATTTCTTCGATACACCATCGCGTAAAACTCGAACCATAGTTGTATTTCTTTTTTACAGAGTACCAGAAACGTGAGCCGAGCCGTCCTTCTGCATTATTATAGAGGGCGATGTAGTAGTAGCCTCCGGGCGCAGTGAGCTTCGCAGTATTCCGTATTGCGTCCCACATAGCCCCCGTGTGGTGAAGTACGCCCCACGAATAAACTATGTCGAAATTTCCAAGCGTATCTAGAAAATCAGTATTAAGCGCTGAGCCCTGAAGCACGGTCCAGTGTGAGGGATTGCCTGCACGAGTTCGGAGGGATTCGGTTGCAGCGACAGAATTCGTATCGAAATCAAAGCTCACTATTTTTTTGGCACCCAGCAAAAAGGCCGCATATGAAAAAAGTCCGCTGCCGCTTCCAATATCTATAAAAGTCTTGCCCTGTAGATCGCCCATGCCGAGAAAGGTGCACAGGGATTCTTTGGCACGATCGATGCGCTTTTCATCAACCGTAGGAAGGAATTGCTGCCAATTTTTCCCAAATCCAAATCGTGCCTCTTTCTCGTGTTCCATGTTTCCTAACTATACCAGACCGAGGTTTTTAATCGCACGGTGCAACGCTACAAGGCCAAAACCATAGACTGGATAGCGTTCCTTGATGAGTGATTCTTGGGTTGGATCTATCACTACCCCAATCTCTGTAAGGACAGGGAGTGCCTGATTGAGGCCGGCTGAAAGTGATTTTGATTCGCGAAACAACATGCCAATATCAAGCCCAAAGCCAGATTTTGGGCGGTCGATAAGCTCTCGTGAAATATAGTGCGCCAGCATATTTTTTAGTATTGTCTTTCCTTTCATGCCTCCAGGCGCGTTCAGATTCTGGCGCATAAAGTGCGGCGCTGAATTCCAAAGCTCTGCACCGAGGAGTGGCACACGTCCTTCAATAGAGGCATAGGAGGTAGCCATATCAGTCTTCCTAAGAAGCATGTTTTCTAGATACCAATCCCGATCGATATACGGTGCGGGACCGCTGTTCAGCATCGTTTGTGCCTCCCTCCAGGCTGCGCGTGGTACCAGGTCTCTTCCAGGAGAGGTGTTCAAGAGATAAAAAGCTGCGGGATACCCAAGACTCCTTGCGAGAGTAATGAAGAATTTATTTTTCCCGATGAAACTCGGGGTGTGTACAAAGGCTGCATCAAAAATACCTGAGGTATTTTTATGCTCATGTTGCATTGAGGTAAGGACGAGTGTTCGAGGATAACCCAGGAATAATTCATCACCTCCTTCACCTGAAAGGACTACTTTCACGTCGGCTGCTGCGAGTCGGGCGACGTATGTCGAGGGGAAAAGGGACGTGTCCGCAATAGGATCGTCCACGCGAGAAAAGATATCCTCGTACAGGGAATCGAATTCAGCAAGACCGAATTCTGCTACATGCGCATGTAAGCCGAGTTCTTTCGCAATGGAGCGGAAATAAGGCTCGTCAGCATCGCGACCCTGCACGTGGATACTATAGCTAGCGAGATCCATACCGGCTTCGTGCAAAATTGCCGAGATGAGGCTTGAGTCTATACCTCCTGAAAAGAATGTTCCTACCGGCACGTCTGCAATGCAGTGCTCAATAACCGAACGTCGCACCGCTTCTTCCATTTCCTGCACCGTTGAGACGGGAACGGTCTTTGGTATCCACGCGCCTTGGGTAACCGTATGGGTACGCAGGTCATAGCGCATCCAGCTTCCCCGCTCGAGCTTCACAACTCCTTTTACCATTGTGCGAGGTGAGGGTATGTAACCGAGCACTTGGTATAAGGCAAGCTGGTCTTGATCAAGCACTACAGGAATACCCGCAGACCGCATGAGCGAAACAGTTCCTTTGAGTTCAGAAGAAAATAGGAGCGTATTTCGTTCGAGTGAGTAATAAAGCGGTTTTATACCGGCCTGATCCCGCGCAAGGAGAACCTCGTGCGTTCGGAGGTCATAGAACGCAAGGGCAAACATACCACGGAGCCGTGGAAGTAGTCCTTCAAGACCCCAGGCTCGATATCCTTCAACCAATACCTCAGTGTCTGAGGTAGTGCGAAATCGCACCTGCGCTGTCTGCTCAAGCTCTTTTCGTAGTTCCTGATAATTATAAATCTCACCATTAAACACGATTCCTATCTCCTTCTTTTCATCAAAAAAAGGCTGGTGTGCACGCGCATCGAGATCGATGATGCTGAGGCGCGCATGACCAAGAGAAATGGACTCGTCAGTATAGTACTGGCGTGCATCGGGCCCGCGGTACGCAAAGGTAGCGAGTGCGTCACGTACTGCTTCTTCTTTTGTGTTAGTTGCGCCAATGATGCCACACATACTCGTTTGTTATGCTGCTTCAACGATACCACGCAGGCGCGCGAAGCGAGCTTCGCGCGAAAAGTCCCTTTCGACATGACGACGTGCTGCGGTACCAAGCTTCTTACGAAGTGCAGGGTCCTTGATAAGTGATTTGAGTGCCTTCGCCAAGGCAGCAGTATCCTCTGAAGGCACGAGCACACCTTCTACACCATCAGTAACAACATCCGGTACTCCCCCCACCGCCGTGGCGACGACGGGAAGCCCATAGGAAAGGGCTTCGAGTACGACATTCGGACTCCCTTCCCAGCGCGAAGTCGAGACAAAGATATCCGCCTGTGCATACTGCTCCAGGACTGCAGCATGAGAGAGATGGCCCAGCAATGAAACCCTCTCCTTTAGCCCGGCACGCTGAATACGTTCCTCGAGACTTTCACGCAGCACCCCTTCCCCAACGATCGTAAGCAGGAAGTCGAGACCTTCTTGGTGGAGAGTACCTAATGCCTCTATGAGTAAGGCATAATTTTTTTGCTCGGTGAGGCGGCCAACGGAGAGAATACGAACGGGTGCTGCTACTCCAGCACGTTCCGCAAAGGTATCTCGTAAGGGAGGCAACGTCACGGCATTTGGGAGCAGCAGGATTTTCTTACGAGAAAAGGGCCGCAGGCGTATGAGTGATTTTTGGATTTCACTTGATACGGCTATCACTTTATACGGCACCCAAAAGAAAACTACGTCTAACATCTTTTGCAAAAACGTCTTGGTGGAAAGCGTGTTTGCCTCACGCTCAATAAGACGGAGATGCGGCACCATGAGAGCTACCCACTGTCCTGATCGATTGCCGTCGTTAAGGGTAGTAATAAGGGTTCCTATAGAATTCTGTTTTACATAGTATGCACAACGCCTCAGTGCCTTCCCATCAAAGGCGCTGCGGGCAGCAAGATGCACGAGCTCCACCCCCGCATCAAGCTCCGACGCGAGAGCATCTTCTGTCTTTCCCTCATAGAGAACAAAAAAAGTTACCTTATACCCTTCACGGAGAAAGGCATTGGCGTCATCGATAAACACGCGCTGGGCGCCCCCAAACTCAAGAGAGTTAATGAGAAAAGCGATAGACTTTTTCATATTTACACTTTTCGCGCATGCACAATATAGCCGAGCGCATATTCGGCGGGATCATAGCGCTTATGAAGCGCGTGGGCCGTTGCGGTAAAGAGGCGGTCGAGCAAAAGGGTCACATAACGTAAGGAATAATGGGAGAGGAAACGGATAGGTGCCGGCAGAAGCCTATCGAGAAGCACATAGCGCACGCTAAAGACGCCCGTGCCAAGCGGCACGATTTTCTCCACAATGAGGCCGATGTTCTTGCATTCAGCCTCAAGCGTTTGCCGACTATAACGCCAAAAATCTTTCGGCGAAGGATGTATCGGGAAAAGGAAGGGCACGGCTATTATAACCGAGCCAGAGGGCTTAACGATGCGCACCGTTTCCTCTAAGAGCTGGCGATGCTCATAAATATGTTCGAGCACGTTTATAAGGAGGGCGTGGTCAAAAGATGCGTCAGGAAATGGAAGGGGCTGCTCGAGGTCATGGAAAACGTCAGGCACAGTCTCCGTATCCATGTTCACGGTAGTGACCGAAAAGTCACCTTTAAACTGCTCGGCATATCCTGCCCTCATTTCCCCACCAAGATCAACGACACTTCCTGAAAGCTCAATGGTCGAGAGCGTCTCGTATTCTGCCCTCCGCAAAAGTGAAGGCGTTGAGCGAATTCGCGCGCGTACCTGAGGATCACGAAGCTGCAAAAGGGCCGTGAGGCCGACACCCGCTGCGATAAATATCACCGGGTACATTGGTAGAAGTACGCGCACCCATGAGGCACAGAAATTTATGAACAACGTTGCAAGAAGCATGCCTAGGAGCGGCAGGTATGCCCATCGTGTCTTTTTCTTACTGAGCAGAACAAGTGAGCCAAGCACGAAAAGGAGAAGCATGATGCTCCAGATGAATGTATCGAGCACGGCAATGAGTGCGTCGCGCTTCGCATTTGGATGAAGTACGAAATCAGCGATTAACGGATACTCATGACCATAGGATTCTTGGTCTTGTAGCTTAATGTTTCCGAACCACACAGATGGCACGCACGCGATTTGCTGCCCAATAAATGAGGCATAGTTTTCGTGGGCCAGGAGCGTGTGTTCGGTTGAAAGAAGCATCGGGTATGCCTGGACGGTATAAGCATACCAGGTATCATTGGTGTGGTTGCCGTTGTAGGTGTTAACCGTCAGCGGCTCATAGTATGCATCAGGAACCGTTGCGGGCGTGCCCAGGAAATAAATGAGGTTGTATGGACCGCTTGAGGACACTATCGCATGGCCCGTGAGCTCATAGTTGCGAAGCACCCACGGACTAAGGGTCAGAAGCATGAAGAGAAGTGCGATGCCTACTCTCAAGAAACGAGTGCGCCATGGGTCGGTGACCCGCAAAAAAACAAGAACGAGCAGGAACGGGATCCACATTGATGCAGAGGGCTTTTCAAGATAGAGCAACCCTAAGCCCACACCAAAAAGAGCTGCGCGCCAGAAGTCGCTTATTCCCTTTCCGAGCAAGGCACCAGCCAGAAGAAGTATTACGAGAAATGACGCGACCGTCTCCGTCATGGTCTGGAGCGAATAGAGCCATTGCAGGGGTTCAAAAAGAGAGAAGGCCGTGAGCGCGAGTGAGACATTCTCTGTCACACCAAAACGCATGAGCAATTTAAAAAGCAACCATCCCATGATAATGAGCAGGACAGACTGCAGCACAATGACAGCGTAACCGCTTTCACCGTCTATGAGATACCCGGCTGCAACGATGGCAGGATAGATAGGCGTGCGCAGGAGCTGCGGCGCATGGAAGCTTGCGGGCTCGAGCGAAAAGATATGGTACTGAATCATGTTCAGTGCGGCGAGACGGTAGTCGAGCGGGTCAGGGGTGGTCGAAATGCTTTGTGGGCGAAATAGATAGATACCGGAGGCTGAAAGAATATGTATGACCAGGGCTGCACTCAGGAGTATAAGGAGCCAATGCCGCGTCCGCGGGCGGAGGGGTGAGGAGGATTCGAGCATATGGCTTAGTGTATAACCTCCGGGAGTCGCTCGGCAAGCGCCTGCAAGCTATTAGCCTCTACATAGGCAGGAACGGTGTAGGGACCAGTATTTGTAAGCGCTTTTTCAAGACATTCCGCAAGTTCTTCCGCGTTCGTGAAGTGGGTGTCGGGATTCTTTGTGAGATCGAAGAGGTCGTCACTTACGGCAAGGACGCGGCAGCCGCAGGCTGCCG
>JARIGN010000017.1 GCA_029288835.1 Candidatus Kaiserbacteria bacterium | reverse complement strand
GCTTCCAGCAGCGCCGCTACCAGCGTGACTGTCCAGCCTGACTCAACCTTCTCCACAAATCTCTCGATTCCCGCGAACGCGCCACAGGGCCAACTTACGGTTACTGCAACCGATGCATCCACTACCTACCAAACCTCGAACTCCTTTTACGTCATTCCGCTCTCGCCAAGCGTGACTGATTCGGCAACGGTCCACACGCCGTATGCAACCGTGCCCGTGAGCGGCAGCGGCTTTGCGCCGCATGAGTCCATTACGCTCGCCCTCGGTAGCGCAACGGCAAGCACCACCGCCGATGCGTCAGGCGCCTTCACCGGAACTATTGTCATTCCCATGATCACTTCGGGTCTTTATCATCTCACCGCAACGGGCAATGGTTCAGGCGTTTCCGCTATCGACTATTTCTGGGTTGATAAATTTTATCCAAATGTTTCGCCTTCCGCATACTACCTCATGCCCGGCGCAAGCCTCTCCTTTACGGGTAGCGGTTTCGCTTCAGGCGAAACGGTAAACGTCACGGGAAGCGGCGCTACTTCTACGCTCTCTTCATTTACGGTCGGGCCAGACGGTACCTTCACCAACGCAGGCGCGTTCGCTGTTCCGGCGAGTGACCATGGCAAGACCATTACCTTTACGCTCACCGGTACCAAGAGCGGCCAGACGGCTTCGACGAACGTCACCATTGGCGACTTCTACGCGTATGCGAGCCCTACCTCCTATTATCTTCTTCCCGGACAAACCGAGACCTTCTCCGGTGGCGGCTTTTCCGCACATGAAAAGGTAGATGTGTTTGCAGGAACCGGTGTGGGTGGCTCACTGGGTACTTCCTCTTCAACCGTCTCGCTCACGACCGATGCAACGGGAAGCTTCACTAATGCTGGCCCTATTCTCGTGCCATTCGGTGCAGGTAAGAACGAGACCTTCACCTTAAAGGGCGAACAAAGCGGCGCGCAGGCATCGGCCACTATCGCGGTGGGACAGTACTATCCATCGCTCTCCCCAAGCTCGTGGTATGTAAATCCGAATTCTTCGATCACCATAACGGGTAGTGGCTTCGCGCCAAATGAAGGCGTGACCCTTTCTGCTTCTTCTGGTGCTGTCTCTGGCATGGCTGCAGCAAGCACTACCAGGGCTACCGCGACGACTACTGCGATGGGCACCTTCACGGCACCGATCCAGATTCCGTTTGGTAGCGGCAACGCGACCATCACCGCTACGGGCGCGAAGAGCGGAGCAGTGGGAAGTGTGACCGTTGCGCTCGCAAAGTTCTATCCAAATGTTACGCCGTACACCTGGTTTGTGTATCCGGGCGGTTCGATATCCTATAAAGGTACGGGCTTCGTACCAAGCGAGACCGTTACGGTGCAGACCGGTTCCGCAACCAATGGCACGCTCGCAACGTCTACCGTTACCGCTGATGCAAACGGCGCCATTCAAACCGCGACCTCGACTGTGCCTTATGAAGCGTCGGGTACTTACACCGCAACATTCACCGGTAGCTTGAGCCAGTCGCCGAGCTCGGTAACGATCGCCGTCGGCTCACTCTCGCCGTATCTCACCGCCGACAAATACGCCGCATCGCAAGGCGGCAGTGTACAGGTGCAGGGATTTGCGTTCGCACCGAATGAAAGCGTTACCGTTACTTCCGGCTCTTTCACCGCTACCACCACCGCAGATGCGCAAGGCAACACGCCGCTTGTCTCAGTACCGACGCCCTACCAGGCTTCTTCCGCGAATGTCACCTTCACCGGCAACAGCTCAAAGGTGAGTGCGTCGCTCAAGGTAAGTCTCTTGAACTTTAACCCATACCTCACCTCAAGCTCGTACTTCGCACTTCCTGAATCCACCGTCACCATTACCGGCACCGGCTTTGCGCCGAACGAGAACGTAACGGTAGGGGATGGCGTGGCGACGACCACGGCAACTGCCACAAGCGCCGGCAGCTTCACGGCGCCGCTGACGGTACCGTTTAGCGCAACCGATAGCATCACGGTCTCTGCAGTCGGGCAGACCAGCGGCGCCGCAACCTCGCTTGCTATAGCGCTCGCGTCCTTCTATCCACAAGTTGCACCAAACACCTACTACACGCTTCCGGGCACGACCGTTACCTTCACGGGCTCCGGCTTCGCGCCAAGCGAAACGGTGAGCGTGCAGTTTAACGGCACCAGCGCGCAGTCGGTGACGGCTGATGCTAAAGGTGCATTCACCTATCCGTTCACGATTCCGTTTGGCTCTACCAAAGCTGCAGTTACTTTCATGGGCCAGACCAGCGGGGCAGGGGTGATTGACACGCTTTCGCTCGCAACCTATGCCGCGTATATTTCGCTGTCCAATTATTACGGTAACGGCGGCTCACCGGTGACGGTGACCGGCAGCGGCTTCGCATCCAATGAGCCGGTATCGTTGGCCTTCAACGGCGTAAGCTTTGCAACCACGACTGCTGATGCAAACGGCATGATTAGCTATGCCACAACCATTCCATTCTCGACGGCCGGAACCAAGCCGCTTTCGGCAACGGGGGCAAAGAGCGGGGTAGTGGCAGGAACTAACTTCACCGTTGCGCAGCTCTATCCGAGCTTTACGCTCGGATCCTATGCTGGTGCTCCCGGTAGCGCAGTAAAGGTGATCGGTTCCGGGTATCTTCCGAACGAACCAATCACCATCACCACTGA
The DNA here is from genome assembly GCA_029288835.1 of Candidatus Kaiserbacteria bacterium. Classification (GTDB taxonomy): domain Bacteria; phylum Patescibacteriota; class Minisyncoccia; order Phycocordibacterales; family Phycocordibacteraceae; genus C7867-001. The sequence goes on along the minus strand of JARIGN010000017.1, from coordinate 23,729 downwards.
CCGCACGGGCAGCACGCCAATGGCAACCTTCACGACCGATGCTTCTGGAAGCTTCACTGACTCAAGCTTCATTCTCCCGCTTACCTTTAAGGAGGGAACACTCGTGATCACTGCCCTGGGCCAGCACAGCCTCACGCCGGAAAGCATCACCTACTACGTCACGGGCGGCTAAGGTTGCTCCGCGTGGCACGCTCAGCCTTAAAATGTTCTTCATGTGCTTCCGAGTATGGTGTAACTGGGCACCATAAAGCCGCCAACCAGACTTATCAGTAATCCTGACATGAGCCTATGAACAAAGCACTCTTTGCAACGGCTGCAGTACTCTTGGGCACCGCCCTTCCTGCTGCTGCCTTTGCGCAAACCTACGAATACGTAAATACGAATGGCATTATTGAATCAGTTTCTGCTAATACGGCCGACCAAGCCCTCGTGCTTGCACCGGACATTGCACCACACAGCGGCGTGATGCTGGTGGAAACCAGCACCGTGATTCCTGCGGTGAATACACCAGTTGATGCTCCAGCAGCAACGGTAGTTACGAGCGGAACGACTGGCACGACCGGTTCAATGACGACGACCGGCGTAACGAACACAAGCACAGGTACAAACACCATGACCACGGGCATGGCGAGCAGCTCGACTGCTACCAGTACGATGAATAATGGCACCATGTCTACGACGACCATTGTGACCACAACCACGCCAACCCGATAAAAATAGAAATAGATAGATAACGGAAAACAGGGCCTATGTATAGGCCCTGTTTTCCGTTAAAGGTTTTTATCAATTTCAAGCGGCCCGAGAGTTGAATATCTTGCCGAGGCAGGGTACTGTAGGAAATACGCCGGCGTATCCGTTACCCGGCTCACTCACTTCGCCGGCGTAGCTCAGTTGGTAGAGCATCTCACTCATAAAGAGAAGGTCGCAGGATCGTGCCCTGCCGTCGGCACCCGCAGTTTGAATCTTTTTCCACAGACTTCAGGAATTATGTAAAAAGATTTCAGTAGTTCTTGATACAGAATCTGCCATACTAAGAAGATGCCTATGCATCGCAGCCTCAACCATGATTTTTTCAAGACATGGTCTGCTGATATGGCGTATGTACTTGGCTATTTTGCTGCAGATGGGTCAATGCTGAAAAATAAACGAGGCGCACATTTTATAGAGTTTACAAGCACTGATTTACTTCTTGTTGAAATAGTTAAATCATCAACGGGATCTGGGCATGCCATAACAGAGCGCAAAAGATGAGGAAATACCAAGAGCGCCTATCGTATACAGATTGGGAGCAAGGAGTGGTTTACCGATTTACAAGAGCTAGGATTCACTCAGAACAAAAGTAATACAATGAGATTGCCCAATATAGGTGACGAATATATCTCTCATTTTATACGTGGATATTTTGATGGGGATGGATGCGTATATTTTGGCAAGCACATACGAAAGGACACCGAAACATATAGATGTGTATTTAAAACGCTTTTCACCTCAGGTAGTCGTCCATTTCTCTCATCCCTTCACTTAGTCCTAAAACAGAAAGGTATTGCTGGTGGTCATATTAGCGAGAAAAGAAAGTCAGGCTATGATCTGGTATTAAGCCATACTGACAGTCTTGCACTATATCGGCTTATGTATCATACTGCTCCTATCTCGAGCTTATACTTGCCCCGGAAACGGGAAAAGATAGAACGAGCTATACAAGTCCTAGGACTTGGGTAACCAATGCAGTTGTAGCTCAACTGGTTAGAGCACCCGCCTGTAGATCGTGCAGCTTCTCGTACGAAAGTCGAGTTGAAACTCTTGGGGATATCGGTGAAGGCTACGTTTACGAAAGTAAATATGCGAACACCGAGGGAACTCCTCTTCGGAGGAGAGCGCCGTAGAGACTAGATACCTGAGCACCTACCACTCGCAAGAGTAACGGTGAAGATATAGTCCACGCCACTATGAAAATAGTGGATTCGTGCACGCGGGAGGTTGCGGGTTCAAGTCCCGTCAACTGCGCCAAGCAAAACCGTCCGAAAGGGCGGTTTTGTGTTGCAGCCTGGGAGACTCAAGAACTGCTATACTTTGGCTATGGAAGGCATCGAATATTCATCACCTAAAAAATCAATTGAAGATGGGGAACTGCCTCAGCATAGATTTGATCTGGTAGTTAATGGTGAAAAAATTGGCGCTGCTGAAATTGACTACGTTTCAAAGCCGCTGCCTATGTATCAGGTAACTGATTTATATGTAGATTTTGAGCACAAAGGGAAGGGGTATGCGTCGCAAATAATGGATCAAGTCGAGAATTGGATAAGAGAGCGCAAGAAGCCGGGAATATTAGTAGACGCAATTTTAGAAGGGGATCCTGCACAAGGAATGTATGCAAGAAGAGGCTGGAAGGAAGTGCCCGGTGGCTTAGGTCTACACGTGTATAATTGGCCTGATAAGATCGATCTTGGAATTTTAGAGGGATATGGCGCGCGTTAAAATATCGGGAATATAGATTGATGCATCTCTATTTTGCTCGAACACAGTTCTATTGTTATCCACTAGGGCGCGCAGAGTTTGACAGGAAGCTCGATATACTGCATAGTATATGGAGCTTTCTGTACGTTGAGATGCTGGGATTCGCTATAGCAGAAGGCGGCTTAGTAAGGCCATCTCCTGCTGTGGCGAACCCAATAGTGGGAAGGTTGCGGCAAAAGAAGAAAGGTGATTGTCATGGCAGGCATACTTGTCACCGGCGATCGGTACTTCAATGTCGACGGCAAGCTGCATGAGATTACGCGTCAGCTTCGGCAACGCGGCGGCTACCCGTTCGAGCCCGACCTCCTCGAACAGCGCCTCCAAGACCTGGTCGAGGGCAAGTTCGATGTCCCTCATATCCTGGAAACCGTTACGACTGCCAAAGTTGCGGGAACCGAGCGCTGGACGTTCATGTTCCCTGAGGAGGGACGCACCGACGAAGAGAAGATGTGCGGCTGGTTCGCCCATGGTTTATGGATCGAGGAAATCACCCCGGGCTTCGTTAGCTGGCTCTACGGCCATACGGATGTGGATGTCGCGCCTGCGACGCTCCGCGTTCAGAAGCTTCGGAGATCGGCCTATACTGGGCAGGTTCTCGCCGAGCTCGGCGGCACTGCTGAAACGACACTATTCCATATCTTCGAGCTCCTGAAAGCCCAGGGCAATTGCGTCACCGGGCCTATGGACCTCGGTGGCTTCAGCGGCTGCAAGAACATCTTCTACGTTCCCGCTTCGCAAAACCTGCTCTTCGAGGTGTCGGTCACTGGCAAGTATTTTGGTTCACGCCAGGGCTGGATTATCGACGCGCAGGATGCGCGGAAGACCAAAACCCCGATCGAGAAGGGTTGCCGGGTTTTCTCCCACTAATTCAGGCTTTATGCCGAGGGCTCTCCGTTTCTCTGTTGCTAGTCGACAGGGGGTGGAGAGTTCTTCTTTTTATCCTAGTTCCAACAGCGTCCACGAGACCGCGCATTAGTTTAGAGAAATACACATAAAGTGGAGCTGCTATACTACTCGTATGGAAACTGCACCCGACTCGCAAGCCGCGACTTCCCTAAGTGCGAAAATTACTACTAAACCACCAGTATCTGGATTTATAAAATTCATTCGGATTTTTCTACTAATTTTGATTGTTATTGGTATTGGGTTACTGTGCACAATACATTTCTGGGTTCCAAAACTAGTTGCGGAGGTTATACCCAGTCAACGTGCTATTGTTGTGTCTCCCTCTATCTCAACAGCGACCTCAACCTCTATTCAAAATCTTTCGACACAAGCGGTCAATTTCGATGAAAATCATCCACTATCTTTCATTATCCAATCCTCGACAGGAATACCGGAGGAGATTGATATTTCTCCCTGCCCAACAGATTTAAATGTCCCTCCCTATTTCTGCTTCGGCTCTGGTGAGGACACGCATCCAACCCTTATCGGGAAGAGCGTCACCTTGTATGAAGGTCTTGTAGATAGGGAAGGAGGCGCAAGTTATGGAGTTGTGGTCAATCGGCCGGATGGAACAGTCTCAGCATATTCAGTGAATATGAATCTCACTCAAAAGTACACGGAAACACAATACCAGAACGCATATGAAGAATTTCGCATTCTTCTAATTACTTATTTAAATCTCCCACAATCTTAATTGTGGTTCCAGCAGCGTCCACGAGCCCGTGCATATTGTGACTCAAAAGTTTAGGCTACGTTTTCAACACACCACCGCTTCTGTTGTTCCTTTATACTCTATGTATGGAAGCAACACCTAACACCTCCTCATTAGTCTTTGGGCTTGATTCATTTGGTGACTTGCCGCTTGATGAAAAGGGTCAAATAATTGACCATGCCGGCGCGATACGGCAGGTAGTAGAAGAAGCCGTGCTTGCTGACTCTCTCGGGATAGATGTCATTGCGCTTGGTGAGCATCACCGTTTCGACTATGCAATCTCAAGTCCTGAAATGGTGCTCGCGGGCATTGCCACGCGCACTTCGCGCATTAAGTTATCTTCAGGCGTCACCGTTCTTAGTTCAGATGATCCCGTGCGTGTTTTTGAACGGTTCGCCACGCTCGACGCACTTTCAAAAGGACGTGCGCAAATAATCCTCGGGCGCGGCTCCTTTACGGAATCATTTCCGCTCTTTGGGTACGACTTGCACGACTATGAAATTTTGTTTGAGGAGAAAATTGAGCTCTTTGCAAAACTCCTCACGGAGAAACCCGTAAGCTGGAAGGGAACGACGCGAGCGCAGCTTATCAATGCTGATGTCTATCCAAAAACCACGGGAGGGCGCATTGAAACGTTTGTGGGCGTGGGTGGGTCTCCTGAGTCCATTGTTCGCGCGGCGAAATATAATTTTCCTGTGATGCTGGCAATTATCGGAGGAGCGCCCGCCCGCTTTGCTTCCTTTGTTGAGCTCTACCAACAAGCTGCAAAAGAGTTTGGTACCACGCCGCATCCCGTCGGTATGCATTCACCAGGCTTTATTGCAGACACCGATGAAGAAGCATCTCGCCTGGCATGGCCCTATTTTAAAAGTTCTTTTGATAGCATTGGAAAATCACGCGGCTGGTCACCATGGACGCTTGCCCATTTTCAGGAAGAAGTTGCACACGGCTCGCTATACGTGGGCTCTCCAGAAACGGTGGCGCAGAAAATAGCCGCAGCGATGAAATCCATTGACGCAAAGCGCTTTGACTTAGTCTATGGCTTTGGGCCTGTCCCTGCCCGTGCCCGTCTTCACATGATCAAGCTGTATGGAGAAAAAGTTGTGCCACGCGTCAAAGAATTGCTCGGAGAATAACTTCGGACTTCAAGTAGAATATGCTTAAATTATTACTATGAGTCTCGAATCACATTCTTTAAGGCCAAACCGCACCCGCCCGCCAGAGTTTGAAGAGCGTGTTCCGCTCCAAATCCCACGCCCCCTCGGAAGGTTAGATTCTGCCGCAAAAAGTAAGTTTGATGACCTCATGGCCCGTGTCATACCGTGGAGAGGAGTCGGCTATACCTATGGACTCAACGCATTATTCAGCGCCGTGCCAGACGAACTCATTGAGGATATTACCCAGTATGTAGAAGGCACCTCTGATAAGTCACCAGAAGCTTTTCGAGAGAATTTGCTTGAAAGACTGCGTGCTATTTACGACCAAAAGAAATTAAGCGAAATGTCCGACGAAAAACTTCGCTCATTTACCTTGCAGTAGCGGGGTATACACCGAGCTATGATATCCAGCCCCTGTGTGCGCATAGTACTATGAATGCATAGTAACTCATTCACTATGGACACCTATATTTATGCCGGCAACCTGCCGTTTGACATAACCGAAGACGAGCTCAAGAGTTTTTTTAGTGCAGCAGGAAATGTTGTAAGCGCCACCTTGGCATATGGGGAAGGGCCAGACGGCGGTAAGAAACTCTTTCGAGGCTTTGGATTCGTGCAGATGGAAAGCGCCGAAGAGGTTGAGAAGTGCATTAAAGAACTGAACGGAAAAGAACTGGGTACCGATGCGCCTCGCGCCTGTTTCCTCGAGCCAGCATCAGCGCACGAAGACCTTTTCAAGAGTGTCGTTACAGAAGCGTAATGTCAGATCTTTCTACTGAAGTGGCTGTATAACCATTGGTTCAGGTAGTAAGATCCTCTATACTTTTCTTATGGCAACAGAACAACCAGTACCAGAGGTCACTCATGCACAATCGAATGAAGTCAGTGCCTTAGAAACCCATAAAACTTTTTTCTATGAAACTTTTATCCAGCCAGGCGGTGCCGTGTGGGTTCAGGGAGCGTATAAGTATGGGGGTATTGGATTACTTATATATGGGGTATGCCTCATACCCTTCCTAATTTTCCCTGGACTATTAGTTGAGCACTCATACCGTTTCTTTTGTTATGCGCTCTATGCGAGCAGTCTGCTTATTGCGTGGATATTAGGGGTGGGGAGTTGGAATTTAAAAAAATGGGCGGTGTATGGGTGGGTGGGTGTGGCACTCGCCTGGTGTATTGGCTTAGTTGCGGTGCCGTATGGATACCAACTTTGGTTTCCTGCGCTTTTCCCCCTGAGTGTCGCGGGCTTTGGCGTGTATTACCGGAAGGATTTTAAAAAGGGAAGCTGGTTCGGTGTTATTCTTGGAACACTCGTGGTGATCTCGGCACTGGTTCTCGTTGCAGCACTTGCACGCCCTGAACTTTTTCATGGCCCAACCCAAGCGGAACGGCAGCACGCCCTTACTAGTTTCTTTAATCCTGCATTTCTCATAAAAAGCAGCAAGGGCAAGACAGATCTCATGGAATTATACGGGTATAGCAGCCAGGACATCATTTCAGGAACTGTGTCAGATGAGCAGGTGCTGCAAAAAATAAGCCAAAATCCAGAGCCTTTTAATACCCTTGTTTCAGAGTTACATAGTTCCTTTGGTGGTTATGTGTATAGCCTGCTCTTGGCACTCCTCCCGAGTGATAGTATAGGGTCATGATCAAATATATTATTTTTATCATTTCAATAGTGCTCCCTCTGGTAAGCTTCATCGGTTCTTTCGTACTTATGAATCAAGTGAAAGCGAAAGTCCCTAAAGGCCAGCAAGACCAGTCACCTTTGTCACCACAAGAAAAGCCGTGGGTAATTATTACCAGTTTTTTCTGTCCGCTTTTATGCCAGGCTGTTTACTACTATGGTTGGAAGAAAAAGCTTCCTGCTAAAGCAAAATCTGCAAATAATTGGGGCTGGCTCTGTTTCTTACTTGGGATTATTTCTGGGTTTACCATAGGAATATTTTAAGAACGCGCTGCAGTAAGAACTAAATTAGAATAGATACGTTAGGAAAACTCGAACACTTCGTTTTCATCAAGTTGGTTCGTCTTTCCGGTAACGGCACCAAGAGCCATATCGGCCAGCGCCCCTATTTTTCCGCCTTCGTTATCCCAATATTCTGCGCGGGAGATTTTTACCTGGATGAGCACAATGTTTGGGTCGTCTGGTCCTTCAAACCATGCCTTATAAAAGTCATTCCAGAATTCTTTTATCTTCTCCCGGTCGTCGACAAACTCCGCGTTTCCTGAAAGTGACACAAAACGAACGCCGTTACTGTGGGCATAGGCGAGAGAGACTCCAGGATCGGCCTGAATTTCTCTGCACTTATTACTACGCTTGTCCGTCATAAACCAAACACTGCCGTCAAAGGCAAGCTCCTGGGTCGCCATTGGCCGGCCTTTACTCAAGCCGGAAGAGTCACGAGTCACAAACATGCAGGTGCGCATGCCGCTCAGTTTTTCTCCTATCTTTGCGAATTGTTCTTCTTGGGTCATAGAAGCTCATGGTATCAATTTCGGCTAAAGCTTTGGTGAAGCATCGAGAGGAGTACTGCTATACTTTTTGATATGGATGAGCTATATAAATCTCGAAAGCACGTGCCGCTTCTTCTCAGAATTCTTTTTTGGCTTATCGTAGGTCTTGCTGTTTTAATAGTGCTCGCAGTCGTTCTCATGTACCTTCTTGGATTTTTCTATAAGGACCGGGGACTCGTCGATGATGCTGACCTTAGCCTGCCAGTCGCAACTGTTCCCGATTCCGAAAACGCCTATGATGACCTGCAAAAAGCCGCTGCAGCATTACAGTCTGTAAATCCCGCTACCACTGTTGCGACCACGGATCCTGCGGTTGCTACGGGACTTTCGCTTTTTGATGTTGCTGCACAAAAACCTTCGTACCAAGACCCGCTAAGTTCTGACGCTTCAAAAATCACCCTTGAAACTACCCTGCCTCCTTTGAATAGTATTCGCCATGCAGCTGAAGTACATAACGCGTATGCGCAGCAAATAGCTGTGCATGATCCTGACGCCGCGCTCCAGCAAGCGCTTGCCGGAGTTTCACTTGGAAGCAAGATAGAAGAGTCGCAGCCATTCCTTATTGAATGGCTCGTAGGGGTGTACGTAAAAGATTCCTCCCTCGAAACACTGCAGGCGATTGCCACTTCCTCTACGCCCACACCACAAGCACTAAGCATGGTGGCAAATGCGTTGAGTGCCTACCAGGACGATGGGGAAGGGCTTAGCAAGGCAATTACTATTGAGTACCAGAGGCGCAAAAGCTCGATTGATGTACGTAGCACGGAGAATGCGGCCCGCCCATCCTTTTACTGGCATCCAAATGAAACGATAAGGTATGCGGCTCAGGACGCACGAGCGCAAATTGCTATGGCAAAAGAAAGCTGTGGTGTCTTTACGGATGATGAGAAGCCAACACTTTTACTCCCTTCTTCCATGCTCTTTTGGCCTTTCACCCCAAATTTGTTTGGAAAGATGCTGTTTGACGTAACCTCGGCTACCTATGCTTCTGCAAAGAAAAAACAGTGCGATTCAAACACTTTATTGGAAGAGACAGAGCATATTCTCACGGCCCGAACATAGTTGGGCGCCTACATCATACATGCTCACGAGCGATAGGAGACTGCCCATCGCTCGAGCTCGGTACCATTTTCCGCAAGGATAAAGACGCCCATGCGCATTGCTTCACCGTATATTTTGCGATTAGCGGGGTTGCGTACTGCATACAGTGGCCATTCATAGAGGTCATCACGCGACTCCCGATGATTAAACCAGTTTTGTGGAAGGGCAGTCACGGTACCCGCTGACGGATGTACGTCTAATAAGAAGAAGTCTTTGGTCGTTGCCTCAGAAACAAAGAATAGAAAGGGAGCCATTCCGGAAAAAGGTGCTGGAAATGTGAGAGCCTGTGTTTCCGAAGTAAGTGAAGCACTAAAGGTAAAGGTGGGCACGGAGGCAAGGGTAGTATGAAATTCTTGAGCATACCCATAGTCTCTGATTTGATCTTCCGGCAAGGGGGTTAAGGAAGAGAGACCATACTGGCGGAGCGTTAGGGTATTTCCTTCGGTAGCATTTGAACAAACGGCAAAGAGCGCTTGAGTGCTGGGGTCTGGATAGATGTACACGCCGTTATCTGCTACTCCTAAAACAGTATCGCCAGCCCGGAGTAGCGCGGGGTTTTGGTCATTCCAGCGTAGCTCCATGCCTTGCCAGGTGCATCCCGCGAGCGAAGGCATATGAAAGGGAGTAGGGCCTGTAGCCGGCACAAGGAGCTCGTTTACTGTTTTAAGATCTTCTGCGTGCTGTGTTTCAGTCATATATTATTGGGAGGTTATTTGCTCGTACGCAATAGTGTATGCATTCCAGTCCATTAATACTTCGGAAATAGTTCCAAAGGTACCGGATTCGAGCATGGTTTGTTCGATGATAAGGAGTGAAGGAATAATGGCGTTCACAGGATTCGGCAGAACAAACGTATTCCACCATTCCTCAGGAAATGAAAGTGCTGGGTTGAGTGTTTTGCTGGTGATGGTTTTCCACTCAGGTGCTTCAGACCAGGAGAGAATAGTCTCGATGCTCGTCGTGTCACCAATGGTTGCAAAGCCACCGACAGAGAGCAGGTATGCGCCCATGGCGAGATCCGTTTCGGTCGGGGAACCGGTGCGGAGTTTTTCCCGCATTAAAAAAACGAGAGCAGCGGCTTTCCAGGTATCATGCAAGGATCCAATCATCATGCCGGTTTTGCTATACGCCAAAAGGAGAGCGAAGTCCTTGCTGCTAGCAGCCCTTTCGGCAAGTGGCGTGAGGCAAAGGTCAACCTGCTCCTCTTGGGTTGTGGCCGTTCCCGAGGCTTTCCATGCGGCGATGAGTTCCTTTGAAAGTGCCGCAACTTCAGGCTGGTGGCCATGCGTCGCGAGCATTGTCTCATAGATTTTGAGCACAGGGATACCTATACCCATAAGTATGCCCATCTCATAAAAAGCGATGTGGATGTCTTTGGTGGTTTCCATAGCTATACACTACCACGTATTGATGAGCTCTTTCCTTTAGTGCTTTGTCCCCATACTGCTGAGTTATTTATCAAAAGTTACATTTTAAATGCTTAAATAGTGAGGTACACCTTACAACAAAAGCTTTTATGAAATTTCTCTCCAAACAGTATCTTTTCATTCAAAGTAAAGTACTATTTGTCTTATTTATTATGCTAATCTCCACCAATTGTTCACTTGCTCATGCAAGTACCTTTGCGTGGGCCGGGTATTCCCTTCCTAACGGAATGGATGGAATGACTGATGTTACTTCGTCTTCAGATGGAACTCACTTAGCAGCTGTTGGAACATCAGGATCAAATGAGTACCTTTTTACTTCAAGCGATAGCGGTAAGACCTGGACACAAGCTACTACCACTAATAGTTTTACTTGGAACGGAGTTGTATCTTCTAATGATGGTACCCACCTTTTAGCATGGGGCGCGCCTAACAGTTCGCAAACAGGCACTAATATTTATACTTCTACTGATAGTGGAGTAACATGGACTGAACAGACCGGACAAAATAGTAATCAATTCTGGGGTCAAATTGTTTCTTCTGCAGATGGAACTCATTACTTAGGAGTAGCTATAGGATTTCTCTATGTTTCTAGCGATGGTGGGCAAACGTGGTCTAGGCCTGGAAATTCACCTCAAAAAACATGGCGCTCTGTTGCCACTTCTGCAGATGGAAGTCAGTTGGTTGCGGTAGACTCTAGTGGAGATATCTATATTTCTACCAATAGTGGCACAACATGGACGCAACATACTATTAATTCTGCAGTAGGGAATTGGACAGCGGTCACCTCATCAGCGGACGGCTCTCACTTGGCCATAGCAGATAATAGTGGAGATATTTATAGTTCGACGGATAATGGAGCAAACTGGACCGATCAAACTAATTCAGGAGCGCATTCGTGGACGGCGCTTTCTTCTTCAGCAGATGGGTCAAAATTAATTGCTATAGGAGGTGGAACCAATAAAGACCTATATGTCTCTCTTGATAGTGGGAATACATGGACCCATGAGAGTAGTGCGGGAAGTAAAAAATGGCAAGCGGTTTCTTTTTCAGGAGATGGAAAAAGCATTGCAGCAGCAGTAGCTCTCGATACCTATCAAATTTATAGTAGTTTATCGCCCATTACTCTCATCACACTGGAATCACCAAATAATAATTCAACATACGGAGGTGCTTCAGTTCAATTTACTGCTTCATCAAGTGGTAGCGGTGGAATTATTGGAGTAACTCCATATATTGATAATACTTCTGTAGGTACAGCAGCTACATCCGCTACCACTGAATTCTCGGGAACGTTTAATACTACCGGTTTGTTAAATGGTACACATAATTTTTATGTTGTCGCTGAAAATGCCTATGGAACACAGGGGGTTCCAGGCTCCTTCGCTACCTCAAGTCAAATTACTCTTAATATAAGTAATCCTCCTATAACTTCTATATCCTCAGGTGTACCTAATCAAACTAGTGCGACTATTACCTGGAATACTCTTACTGACTATTCGACAAGCCAAGTTATATACGGTCTATCGAGTGCTTATACTGCAACTTCTAGTCTAAGCACAGCTACTACTACAAGCCATTCTATTACATTGCAAAATTTATCTCCTAACACAACGTATCACTATGCAGTACTTTCTACTGATGATATAGGTAATCAAGCAACTTCCTCAGATCAAACTTTCACGACTGCTAGTGTAGTTTATGGAGGTGGCGGCGGAAGTAGTGGATCCAGCGGCTCAAGTGGTAGTGGCGGCGGTGGAGGCGGCGGTGGTGGTGGGTCCAGCAATACTGCCAACAGTGCTGGCTGTGTAGGAGGAAATCTCTTCAATATCTACACGGGTGTACGCTGCGCCCAGGGTTCTAAGACTGGCACAAACACCGTAACTGGCACCAACACCACAAGCGCAAACTCTTCAAATTCACTAAATTCATCAAACACCTCTAGTGCTACCTCGGGCTATGCCGGCCCTTGGCACTTTACCCGTCTTCTTGCCTACCGCAGTAGAAGTGTCGACGTGCTCCATCTTCAGCAGTATCTCAACGCTGCCGGATTCATTATTGCTAAAAGTGGAAACGGTTCACCAGGACATGAAACAAACTACTTTGGCGTACAGACCGTGGCTGCCCTCAAGGCATTCCAGAAATTCCACGGCATCAAAGCTACCGGCATGCTTGGCGTCACGACACGTGACTACATTAATGCACATCCGCTTTAGTGCGTGCAAAGTGAGAAACTATGGCAGAGAAGAACACCGCCCGCCTCGAAGCATTCAGTGACGGCGTACTCGCCATCATCATCACCATATCAGTGTTGAACCTGCATGCACCAGCAGGAAATACGGCGCAGGCACTTATGCCTTTGCTACCGATTTTCCTCGTGTACATTGTGAGCTTCCAAACCATCGGCACCTATTGGAACAACCATCACCAGCTCCTTAAGGCAACAAAGGGCCTTAGTAGTGCCATCATGTGGGCAAACATGAACCTGCTCTTTTGGCTCTCGCTCATACCGTTTGCCATGGAGTGGCTAGGAAATAACTTTGGCCAGGTATGGCCGACCGCTGCCTTCAGTTTCGTGCTCTTCGTCAGCGCTTTCTCGTATTTCCTCTTGACGCAGGCAATCGTGCATCGCCAAGGGAGAGATTCGACGCTCGCACAAGCGCTCGGCAGCGACCTGAAAGGAAAGGTGTCACTCACTGGCGACCTGCTCGCCGTGCTTGCTGCCTTCCTTCTCCCTTGGGTTTCCTATTTGCTCATCCTCATGGTTTCAGTCATGTGGCTTATTCCTGACAAACGCTTGGACTCAGACCACTAAAGGACTGCATAAAAAGGTACTCGTGTTGAAAAGCAGCTTTTTAGGAGCTTTTTTAAGGGTATACTGATACCTAATGATGAAACTAGGAAGGGGTATTTCTTTAATGGCAACACTTATATTGGGTGCAAGTATTTTCGTACACTCTGCCCGCGCAGAATCTCTGGGAGATCCGCATATGGTGCCATTTCATGGAGTGATTGTAGCGGTGCAGGGGAGCGACCTTACCATTCGCACGCACAGTGCAGTGCATGAGGCTATGAATCGAGAAAACCGTTCGGACGTATCGAGTACGACCACCATGGTCGTCCATATGAAAGACGCAAAATTTCTCGTCCCTGAAGATGCGAGTAGCACGCCTGCGTTGTGGGAGCAGGTAACCGGAATAGGAACAGAGAATGCAGATGGCTCTCTTGAGGCTGTACGTATTTCACTCCTTCCCCCAACGCCAAAGACTGTACGGACCGCGACCCATGGCACCGATCTTCACCACCACACTTCTCATGGATCGCACTAAACTTTTGCTCTCAGTCTTTTCGCTCGCATTGTTGCTCATCATCGCACCAACGTCGGCCCTTGCGTCAGGGGGTCTCCTTGCGCACTGGAACTTTGATGAGTCTGTTGGAACTACTGCCGCCGATAGCAGTGGCAATAACTATACGGGAACCCTTAACGGCGGCAGTAGTTTTTTGTATGGGATACAGAATAATGCCATCTATTTGAATGGGGATTCCGGATACGTTGATGTATCGCCGCTACCCGATACCACTGGTACGTTTACGGTGACGGCATGGGTTAGGCCGGACTCTTTGACTCAATCGAGTAATGGGGGAGGAGTGGGAGGAACCATTATTGACCAAAATGAAGATGGAGGACTGAATGGCTGGAATCTCGGTATTAGAGATGATGGCCGTATTTGGTTTTGGGGTGGCGGAGGTGATGATCTCTTTTCAACGAGCACGGTGCCCTTACATGAGTGGACGCATATTGCCGTAACGTATGACGGCACGAATGTGCGCATGTACATAAATGGCGCACTTGACTCAACGCAGCCGCTCACCATAACCCAGGGTAGCTCGGGCTTTTTCAAAATTGGTGCACTCTCCTGGGTAACGGGATTTTGGAAAGGAAAAATTGATGAACTCTATCTGTATGACCACGCGTTGAGTGATAGTGAAATATATCAAAATTATATGTCCGTGCTAATGCCTGAGAACTTTGATGGAGGCGATGGTACCTTAGGTAACCCTTTTCAGATAAGCACGTGCGATGAGCTCCAAGGAATGCGATATTCTGCTACCAGTAGCTATACCCTTACCGGAGACGTGGACTGCTCAGCAACAAGCGGATGGTATGGCGGTGCAGGGTTTGAACAGGTGCTGAATTACTCAGGTACCTTTAATGGTAACCATCATGTCATAAAAAATCTCACGATTAACCAGCCTGATGACAATAATATAGGACTGTTCGGCTCCGTACTTGGGGGAACGGTTGAGAACGTAACGCTTTCAGGCGGAAGTATAAATGGTCATGCAATGGTAGGAGGTCTCGTGGGTGCGCTCTCCGATTCAGGCATTGTATCTAACGCAGGAAGTAGCGCTTCAGTATCCGGAGGAGATCAAAAAATTGGGGGCTTGATCGGCTCCATAGCCGATCAAGGGTCAGTAGTGAAATACTCATCATCAACAGCAGCAATCACCAATACCCAAGACAATTCTACCTCGATTGGAGGGCTTGTAGGAGATAATTATGGAACGATTGAAGAGTCGGAATCTGCGGGAACAATAAATATTACTAGCGTTTTAAATTACTCAGGCGGCTTAGTGGGTGATAATGAACAAAACGCTACGATTACTAATGCTTCATCGAGCGAAGCGATAACGTCAACCGGCTCATCACTCAATTATGTCGGTGGATTTGTAGGAGGAAACGGTGGCACTATTCAAAATTCATTTTTTACCGGAAGCTTGAATGGCACGGTGACTCAACTATCTGAAATAGGAGGTTTTGTGGGTAATGATGCGTCAAATAACGGTATCACCAATTCTTACTATAATATCGACCAGGTTACGCTCCTCGGCAGTCATTACACCACTGACTACGGTCTAAATAATGCGCAGTATACCGACTGGGTGCAGGGCGGCTACGCACCGCTTTCGCTGGGCACCTACTTCACCCTCGATGGAAATGGATACTATGACATCGGTTCGCTTGCCCAGCTCGAAGATCTCTTGCCATTCCTGCGCACAGACCTATCTTCAGATAAGTTTAAGCTCACCACCTCTCTTACGCTCCCCTCTGAGTTTTATCTGCCGTATACCAACATGCAGGAATTCGATGGAGGCGGTCATACTATTTCTGGACTCAGCCTTAACCGTTATTGGTGGGGTTCAGAAATAGGATTTATCGGGTTCGCAAATACTACCTTGGTGCACGACTTAACGATTTCAAATGCCACACTCGCTGGGTACTATGACGTTGGAGGTGTTGTGGGTCTAAGTCATGGGTCTTCTCTAGTGAACGCCACCAGCTCCGCCGCCATTCTGGGTTCGGAAGATCTTGGGGGAATACTCGGCAATGGCGATAGTGCAACGAATCTCTCCTATACGTCTACGGCAGTAACTATGACCGCATCTGATTCGCCAGAAATTATTGGAGGATTGGTGGGAGAAATTGACGGAACCGTTGATCACTCAAACGTAACGGGTACGGTAACGAGCATGGGGGGTGGGCAATATTATATCGGTGGGTTTGCAGGATATAGCCAAGGCACGATTGACACCTCTTCGTCTTCCGTGGCGGTCCTTTATTCTGCTGGAGATGCCGAAATAATTGGTGGGTTTATAGGGGAAAACGATAACACCGTTACAAATTCTCATAGCACTGGTTCGGTGCTCACAAACGGCCCCGGTGGATATTCTATCGGTGGATTTAATGGAGATAATTACGGCACGTTTACGAATGACTATGCTACAGGTGCTGTTGAAGGAAATAGCCAAGTAGGTGGGTTCGATGGATATGGAGATGGAAATTATATTTCTCAATCATTTGCAAGCGGTGCGGTTACGGGCATTGGAAATTCTCCTACCTACATTGCGGGGTTTGTCGGATATAACTATGACCAAATCCATGATTCCTTTGAGACCGGTACCGTCCAGTTTGCGAGTGACGTAACGGGTACGCCTGATTATATTGGGGGATTCGCCGGCTATGCCAATGCAACCCTTCAGGATGACTATGCTGCCGGTGACGTGCATGGCCTTACTGCCCAGCATGTCGCCGGATTTATTGCACAAGATTATAGTGCTACCGTAAATGACTTTTACGCGGGGCATGTCACGGGAACTAATGCTGCAGGTTTTATGAGTGATGAAGAAGATGCAGGCCTTACAAACGACGCATGGTGGACGGGAGCGGTGCAAAACAATGTGGCCATTGCAAGCGACGTGACCTCAAACACAATCAATGTACCGACACTTGCGTCGCACAATTATGGTACTGACGTCGCGAATGCGTCGGATTTTTATGATTCCACAAATCCGGTATATGCCGCAGGGCAAGGTACCGCGTGGGATTTCACGACGCCGGTGTGGGTTGCGCATGCTGATTCGTTCCCAACGCTTGGAGGCGAGCCTAATCCTTTCGTGCCCGCTGCCCCAACGAGCACTCCCGATACCGACAACCACTCAGGAGGCCAGACCTCAGGAGGCGGGGGAGGCAGTAGCGGTGGAAGTGTCCAAGGACAGGTTCGATCCCTTGATGCTATGGGTAAGACCGATGCTGCGAATCAGCTCATGAACCAATACCCTGCGCTTTTTGCTGGTAGTACTACGACAAGCACGGTTGTGCAGACCACTAACGTCGCTACCAATGCCAAAACCCCTGTATCATTTACAAAAAACTTGCAGCTTGGCAGCAAGGGAACAGAGGTGCAAGCATTGCAGCTCTATCTTATTGGGGCGAATGCGGGCCCTCTTGCTCGCGCGCTTGCAGCAAAAGGAGCGACCGGCTATTTCGGCCCAGTCACCAAAGCGGCGCTCATCGAATTCCAAAAAGCGCGCAAAATTACGCCGGCAAGCGGACTCTTTGGTCCAAAGACGAGGGCATACATGCTTAGCCACTAGAGCTTGACAAAGCCGTGCTACACTAGAGCTATATCAAGTAACGCAGTCATATGCACTATTCAAAGCTCGCGCTTCTTATTGGTAAAAGTTCCTTGCTTGCCGACGTTTCATCCGCAACGTCTGCCACGCTCTTGGGAGCAATTGTGGGCGCCTTTCTCATTATCATGCTCGTGATCCTCGTGCTCTGCATTCTCCTCATCGTTTCTCTTTGGAAGATTTATGAGAAAGCAGGGGTGCCAGGCTGGGCATCACTCGTGCCGTTTTATAACATCACGAAGCTGCTCCAAATTACGAACAGGCCGATGTGGTGGATCGTGCTTTTCTTTGTGCCGGTAGTGAATATCATCATTGCCATTCTCATGGCACGACGCCTTGCGGCAGTGTTTGGGAAAGGCGTTGGCTTTACCTGGGGACTCATCTTGCTTCCGTTTATCTTTTATCCGATCCTCGCCTTCGGAAAAGCAACCTACGCAAACACGTTCCCGCCGCCTGGTCCAATGTCCGACGCGACCAAGTGGGCGCTGGCTGCCGCAGCATTCTATATGCTTTTTGAGTCGGTAGCAGTGGGTACGGCGGTCAACGAGCTCGCTGTTTCGTTGCAGCAGCCACTCACGGTTATTTCGGGTAACCAGGGCTACGCAAAAGATGCCAACTACGTCTACTATGACGATCAGCCAATTTCAGGAGCAGACCCCGCTACTTTTTCGGTGAAGGGATATTATGCGATGGATAACGATGCCGTCTACTACGACGGCGCGGTGTTACCAGCCGTTGACCCCACTGATTTTACGGTCTTAGTAGGTGGGCAATATGCCACAACTTCAACACAAGTGTACTACGGTGGTAGTCCTGTTCCAGGAGCAGACCCTGCTACTTTTGTAGTCGCGGAGGATCCGAAAGGTCTTGAGCTCTATGATGCAAAGGATAAAAATGGGTACTATTCTGCAGGTGGCCCATATACCCTCGGCTCCTATAAAGACTCAGGCGCATCGCCACAGCAATAGAGAATACCTACTAGAGGGAGCAAATAACAGTAATAGAACATTATGGATATACTTATTTTTCTCGTCGTTATCATACTTCTCGTGTGGGTGCTTTCGATTCGCGTGGTGAAGGAGTACGATCGCGGCGTCGTCTTTAGGATTGGAAAATTTAAGGACGTGCGCGGACCTGGTCTTATCCTCCTTTTTCCTGTTATTGAAATGATGACACGGGTGTCACTTCGTACCATAACGATGAACATTCCGACCCAGAAAATCATTACGAAAGACAACGTCTCCATTGATATCGCAGGTGTCGCATACTATCACATTGTGGATCCCGCAAAGTCAGTGATCGCGATTGAGAATGTGGGCGCTGCCATAGACCAAATAAGCCAGACGACGATGCGTAACGTGGTGGGGCAGTTCAGCCTTGATCAGCTTCTTTCGCAAACGGTAGACATTAACCAAAAGATTAAGGACGTGATCGACACGCACACCGAGCCGTGGGGCGTGCAGGTGACAGCGGTAGAAATTAAGGACATTACGCTTCCGGATAACATGCAGCGCGCGATGGCAAAGGAAGCTGAAGCAGAGCGCGAACGCCGTGCAAAGATCGTGGCGGCGGAAGGAGAGTTCCAGGCTGCGCAAAAGCTTGGCGAAGCAGCTGATCTCATCTCTCAGCACCCCGTGGCGCTCCAGCTGCGTACCCTCCAGACGATGTCTGAAATTTCGACCGAGAAGAATTCAACCATTATCTTCCCCGCGCAATTCATGTCGACCGTGCAGGAAGCGTTCGCAACGCTTCGAAAAGATTCCGCTAAATAAAGCGGGTTAGCTGGTATAGTATTCAAATGACACAGCTACTTATTGGTCTTGCAGCGGGTGTCTCCACCTTTATAGGTGGCGCGCTCGCGCTCCGTTTTAAAGAGCGCATCAACCTCATCCTTGGCTTCAGTGCCGGCGCGGTTATTGGTGTAGCACTTTTTGACCTTTTAACCGAGGCACTCGTGCTCGGGCAGCAGTACTATGCGCTCAGCACCATCACGCTCATCACCGCGATAGGGTTCTTGGTCTATATGTTTTTGGACCGGCTCATGCTCCTCGGCTCACGCCATGAAGGCGGCCATAGCGGGCATATGGGAGCGGGCAGTCTCACCGTGCACAGCTTCCTCGACGGTCTTGGCATCGGGTTTGCGTTTCAGGTTTCTGCTGCGCTTGGGGGAATCGTTGCCGTGGCCGTGCTCGTGCATGATTTTTCTGACGGCATAAACACCGTGAACCTTAGCTTGGCGGGAGACGGCAAGGCAAAAGTTGCGCGTTTATGGCTTATCGCTGACGCGCTCGCGCCCATTCTGGGAATCATCGCTACCTTTTTCTTCCGCCTCCCTGAGCACATCCTCGTGGTCATA
The DNA here is from genome assembly GCA_029288835.1 of Candidatus Kaiserbacteria bacterium. Taxonomy (GTDB): domain Bacteria; phylum Patescibacteriota; class Minisyncoccia; order Phycocordibacterales; family Phycocordibacteraceae; genus C7867-001. The sequence goes on along the minus strand of JARIGN010000017.1, from coordinate 4,031 downwards.
CTTGCGCTTTTCGCCGGATTCTTCCTCTATATAGGAGCGAGCGAACTCCTGCCGGATAGTCACCACCGCTACCCACGCCTCTGGACCAGTTTCATGACCATCCTTGGCGCCGCACTCATCTGGGCCGCTATCCATTTTGCTGGTTAAGGTTAGGAGTGAAGAATAGTTATACTAACGGTATGAACCTCAACGACCTCAGCACTCACTACGTAAAGAAGACAATTCAGATAGGGCAGCATACGGGTCAAGAATATATTGTTGCAATTAAGAAAAATAACGAACGTGAGCTTGCGATTGTTATTGACGAGCTTACCGAAGATTTTTTATATACTGCAGAGTTTCCGCTTTCTGAAACGCCTGAATCAGTCACCCTTACTTTCTTACCGCTCACTGCCTTAGGCTTTACCGAAGAGCAGGCAAAAGAAGGATGCACCTATGAGGATATTTGTGCAGCAGGAAAAGCAGCAGGCCTTTCACTATGCCCACGAGAGACGGTCCCCGCACTTCGATTGCAATACCTCAACCAGGATCCTGGCTCAGGAACTAACCCAATTTCTAATATTCTCATGATGATTGAACCAGTTCGTTTGCGCGAGGCCGCTTCTTTTTCCTTTTCCGTATTTACTAACGATCACCTAGGAGTACTTGGGTTATGTGCTGTTGAGGTGGGTAATGGTAGCACATTCAATGATACCCTTCGGCGTTTTGCCTTCATCCTTCCTGAAGAAAAGAAATAATTTTACCGCAGCGGTGTATTAGAGGTATGGGTTGGTGCGCAAGCCACCCTGCCATGGTTTTATCAGTTCTAGGTATTCATGATATGAAAAAGAGTCAATTAGTAGCACCCGTAGCAGCGTTCGCGCTCATCGTAGCCTCAACGGGAGCGTTCGTCGCAGCAGCACATGCTGACACAAGCGCTTCATCCGCAGCTACCACCCTATCAGCCACCGGCACGCAAACAGGCATACAAAATTCTGGCCAACGCCAAAGGCCAGTCGCGGTTGGTACGGTAACGGTGGTGAGCGGTAACTCAATTACCCTTACCGACAAGATGAGTGGCACCACCTACACCGTGGACGCGACGAATGCAACTATCCAAAAAATGGGAACGCCTTCGACCTCTACGGCCGGTGCTGCAACCACGCCTCCTACACCCACACCTATCTCAGTCTCTGACATAGCAGTGGGTGACACCCTCATGATCCAGGGAACGGTGAGCGGTTCCACAATCAGCGCAACGCATATTATGGATGGCCAGCCTCCTATGGGACATGGTGGCCCCGGCGGACACGGCCTTAACGGCACCGTCACCGGCGTGAATGGTTCAACCATTACGATTACAGGCAGCGACGGCACCACCTATACGGTGAATGCCACCAATGCAACGGCGTCGAAAGTAGTGACCCTTCCGGTCAGTAGCATTGCCGTTGGAGACAGCATCAATGTTAACGGCTCCGTAAGTGGCACGTCAGTCACCGCAGAGCACATCATGGATGGTGTGCCTGCTGGAGACCAGGATGATGCCTCAAGCACCTATTCGGGAAGTTAGTCTTTTGCCAAGTCTATCCTTGTCTATCTCAGCATGAGATAGACTTGCGCGTATTCATCACCTACACTTTACTTGTGGATCCACTCGCCTCCCTTACCGATGAAGAACTTGCTGCACGCACCCAGGCAGGGAACCATGAGGCCTTCGGTATCTTGGTCGAGCGCTATGAAAAGAAACTCTCTTATTATGGCAAGCGTTTTCTGCGAGTTGAAGAGGATATTCAGGATATCGTGCAGGAGATTTTCATCAGTGCGTATCGAAACATCCAAAGCTTTGACACGAAGCAGCGCTTCTCGCCCTGGATATACCGCATTGCGCATAATTCTTTTGTGAACGAATTGCGCAGAAAGTCACGGCGCCCCTTTTTTGCCATTGATTTTGACTCACTTGTCGCACACCCGCACGCCGCTGAGACCTCAGAGCAACATACGCACGAGCGCGAGATGAAAGAAATGGTAGAGAAAGGGCTTGAAGCGCTTCCCCCAAACTACCGCGAAATTTTGCTACTATACTACCAGGAAGAACTCTCGTATAAGGAAATTGCTGACGTGCTGCAGGTGCCGATGGGTACCGTCGGGGTGCGCATGCGGCGAGCAAAGGAAGCGCTCACGAAGGCCTATCAAAAAATGAACCAACGCTATGAATTCTGAGAAACATACAGCAGAAGAAGGAATGAAAGGGAAGCATGCGGCGAAAGGAACCGGCAGTGTTCGCGATTCCGTGCTTGCACAAATCAGCTCCAACCAGGTGCGCATGCGCTCGCGTACGTTTTTCGTGCTGCGCATTATCGGCATCATTGTGCTTGCATTGGCGATTCTTGCGCTTTCCATTGCCATAGTTAATTTCCTCTCCTTCACCTTTCGCGTAAACGGACAGGGCTCACTCCTGCGCTTCGGCGGACAGGGCATTTTGATTTTCTTGCAAGTCTTCCCGTGGCCGCTCCTTATCCTCGATTTCGTCTTTCTCTTTTTCCTTGAACGGCTCTTGCGTGTCTTTCGTTTTGGATACCGCAGCCCCGTGCTGTACCTTTTTATAGGTATCGTGCTTGTTGCTGCAGTTAGTGGCGTTTTGCTTGACCGCGGCACACCCTTAAATGACGATCTTTTGCATCAGGCAGATAATGGGCATTTGCCACCACCGCTTGGTGCACTCTATCAGGGAAGCAGGCATGCACCGCCTCCCGGCAGCGGTGTCTTCCGTGGCACCATTGCAAGCTACACACCACCCACCGCGCTTCTTAACGACCCGGACCTTGGCACGTCAACGATACCCGTCATGCTCCCGCCCAGTGGTTTTGACAAAGACGGAGACCACCAGCCAACTTTTGGGGTGGGTGATTCGATCATGGTTTTTGGTGTAGAACAAAATGGTGTTATCCAGGCCCATGCTATCTATCCGCTCGATCCAGACGATATCCCGCCTTTTAACCATTTTGACCACGATGGCGGCCATTAGCCCCTACTGATGTGCTAGGCTACAGGTATACCTTTAGCCTATGAAAAGAAACGAATGGATATGGTTTGCAGGGTGCGCATGCGCAGTGTTTGCCATAGTACTTATATTTGCGGTTGGTGAAAAACAAAGTCACCCCGCAGCCCTTCAGGCTGCTGCTGATGCGTCACTTTCCACCACCAGTTCATCGACTACGGTTGGTATGCCCAGCATGTACGCCATGCCGCATACGTCCTCCTCTGTGTCTCGAAGTGTCGCGAAAGCGCTTTCGTTCCTGCCGCCAGCATGGTCTGCGTGGATTGCAAGCCAGATATCTTTTGTAGTAAAGGCAGCGGGCGCCTGCTTCCTCATTTTCTTGTTTTTCTATTTGCTTTTACAACGTGAGTAGTGCGTGCTCACTTCATCATTTCTTTATCTTGAATTCATATACTCAGCAATTAGGACACCCAGCATCAAGGAGGACGCAGGTGGGTTCTTTGCTACACTTCATGGCCCTCCTTGGAGAGGGTATGCGCTCATGGAATGCTCCCGTTTCCGCAGAGGGAGAGCTTCAACATGCGCAGGTTATTCTCTCGCATGAATTTGGCGACCAAGAGCACGTGCAGGGAACGAATCAAGAACTGCAAAATCTCGCGCTCCGGTTACGGTATCGGTACCATATCCCTTGGATTGCCCAGTTTCCGCAAGGAAAGATAGGGGCAAGTTATTTGATTAGTCAAAACAAAGCAGAGCCTGGTCGGTACCTGAACGCTCACGAAGTGAATCGTCAGGCTGCAGAAATTTGTGCAGAAAATGGGTGGGAGCGGGTAATTCTCGTGGTCCACCCTCATTTTGCCTGGCGTGCCCGTAAAGATCTTGAGCAGTTCGGGCTCACGGTTTCAGTGCCTGATCTCTTGGAAATCCATTACCATTGGATACCTAAAAGACCCGTGCTCGGTACGCCCTGGCTCTTTATTCCCCGAGAAATAATTGCGCGTGGCGTGTTTTGGTTTCGAGGGTGGCTTGGGTGAGTTGCCGCGCAGCTTTGCTG
>JARIGN010000022.1 GCA_029288835.1 Candidatus Kaiserbacteria bacterium | reverse complement strand
ACTTTTCTTTTAGAAGTCAAAAACTCAGCAAAACTTTAGGACTTCCTGAGCAAATCTTGATCACTGCTTTTGCATAGTGAGGAGATGAACGACCAACAAATCGCGAGACTGCTCATTCAGTGGATCGCACCCATGCTTGTTATTAGCACCGCATTATTCATATTTGGGCTTTTCATTGCAGCGCACACCCAAGCTGCCTATCATTTCTCAAATTTCAGCGCCACCACGCCGCTCCACATATATGCAACCACGGGCAAAAAACCCGCCGGTATGACACCGAGCGAGATAAAAAAGATTTATAACCTTCCTGAGGCTGGTGGCAAGGGCACGATAGTCATCGTCGGCGCATATAACGACAAGGCTATTGCTCAAGACCTCGCGGATTTTGATGCAGCGTTTGCCCTCCCGGCATGTACTAAACAAAATGGCTGCTTCACGCAGCACCTCATGAGTGCGAAGGGGTCAGATAATAGCGGCTGGGATCTTGAGACGGCGCTTGATGTGGAATGGGCGCATGCGATTGCACCGTCTGCAAAAATTCTTCTGGTTGAGGCAAAAACCGCAAGCGGCGCTAATCTTCTCGCCGCGCTTGACTATGCTGCCGCCCAAAAGGGTACTTCCGCGATTTCCATGAGCTGGGGAGGTGCAGAATTTCCCGAAGAAACAAGCCTCGATAGCCATTTTGTTAGCGCTTCAGGTGCACCGTTCTTTGCTTCATCGGGAGATAATGGTGCGGGAGCATCTTGGCCCGCTTCTTCACCTAAGGTTATTGCCGTTGGCGGTACTTCACTTCAGCTCACCCCAACAGGAATGCTCATAAAGGAAACAGCTTGGCAGGGAAGCGGTGGCGGCGTAAGTGCCTATGAGAAAGAACCACCCTTTCAGGCAAGTTACACTATTCCCAAAGCAAAAGGTATGCGCGCAATACCCGACGTTTCCTATGACGCCGACCCGAAGTCCGGTTTTCCCATTATCCATAACGGCGTGTGGAGAACCGCGGGCGGAACCTCAGCAGGAGCACCGCAGTGGGCTGCCATTGCAGCCCTGGGCCAGGGCGCGTCAGACGTGGCCTTCTACAAAGATAAGGCGACCCCTAACACGACAAGTTTCTTCCGTGATATCCTTACTGGTGTGAATGGCTCTTGCGGCTTCTACTGCACCGCGCGAGCCCATTATGATTATGTGACCGGTCTTGGTACGCCCCAGACCGCCACCTTTTAACGCTTTCCTGACCTTCTCTTATTTTGTCGACTTATGAGAAAGAAACGTACTATCGCTGCTACCCTATGTCTTTTAGTCGCAGGTGCATGTCTTTTAGGTGTCCTTTATTACCCGCAAGGCATGTCCTTAAGAAATGTACCCGCAGTTTCGACTACAGCGACAAATACTCCCTCACAAGACCTGGCGGTAATTAGTAGTGCTACCTCGTCTGAAGCTTCTTCCACGTCTACCGAAGTAGGATCTACTTCAGAAAAAAGGCAGGTTTCAACACCTGGTAGGTATATAAAGGTAGTGAACGGCATTACCTATGAAGTAGTAACAACTCCTGCTGCCCAGGAACAGGGCCTTAGCGGCCGTTCATCGGTCCCGAATAACTACGCGATGCTTTTTGATTTTCCTAAAGATGGTACCTATGGCTTCTGGATGAAGGATATGCTCGTGCCGCTTGATATGGTGTGGGTAACGAGTTCAGGCAGCATTGCGGCTATCAATAGTGATGTACTTCCTAGCACCTATCCGGGTGTCCTTTATCCGCCGATACCCATTCGCTATGTCCTTGAGACACGCGCTGGCTTCGCGCAGGAAGAAGGGTGGCACGTGGGCACCGTGCTCACACTCCCGGTCTCGTAGTATTCGCTATTGGCGACGCTCTTGCGTTTCAGGAAATAAGTTTTGCGATGAATCTTGTCCACATTAGCGCTTCATCCTATCCGCGCTAAAATGGCTAGACGCCAATCCCGACTCCATCTGCTCTTTGGCGCCTATTACAAATTCACCGGTATTTAGTATGGCCACTTCCTCAAAAACATCTGTTTCAAAATCAAAGGCATCACACAAGAAAACAGGAAACTCAGCAACGATTGAAAAGACTGAAAAGAAAGTCGTAGTCGCTGCAGCTGAAAAGAAAATTGAAAGTAAGGAAACGAAGCGCTATCGCGATGTGATCGCCCAGATTCAGAAACGAGATGGAAGAATCGCCCCATTCTCTTTTGAGAAGATTGTGGCGGCAGTCCATAAGTCCATGCTTGCTTCCGGTGAGGGAGATGAGACCGATGCGACCTTTGTGGCGCACCAGGTAGCAGGGGAGCTCGCGCGCTTTGCAAAAAAGTACAAGAATTTTCTTCCAACCGTGGAAGGAATCCAGGATGCCGTGGAAAAGCATTTGATGCTCAATGACTACATTGAAACGGCAAAGTCATACATTCTCTATCGTGATAAGCGAAACCAGCTGCGCCAGGAACAGATTGAGATTCCAGCGGAAGTGCGCCAGCTCGCTGAGGAAAGTAAGAAGTATTTCAATGGAAACTCACTCGGTGAATTCGTCTACCTACGCTCCTATGCGCGATGGATACCCGAGCAGGGCCGTCGTGAGACATGGGTAGAGACGGTTGATCGCTACATGACCTTCATGCGCGAGAACCTTGGCAACAAACTTTCAGAAAAAGAATATGCAGAAGTGCGCGAGGCGATTCTTAAGCAGGAAGTGATGCCGTCTATGCGCCTCATGCAGTTTGCTGGTGATGCTGCGCGCCGTTCAAACGTGACCGCATACAACTGTTCCTATATTGCACCGTCAAAGATCGAAGACTTCGCAGAGATCATGTACATCTCTATGTGTGGTACGGGCGTCGGATACTCAGTTGAAAGTGCAAACATTCAGGCGCTTCCACAGATTGCGTACCAGACCAAAGAAAAACTTCCTACCTATGTCGTTCCTGACTCTAAGGAAGGATGGTGTGACGCACTTACGCTCGGCCTTAAGGCCTGGTATGACGGCAAGGATGTAGACTTCGACTTCTCGCAGATTCGTCCAGCCGGCTCACGCCTTCAGACGATGGGTGGCAAGGCATCAGGTCCTGAGCCGCTCCGCAACCTTCTTGCCTTCGCGCGTGAGACAATTCTCTCTCGCCAGGGTCGCCGTCTTCGAAACATTGATGCGCATGACATCATCTGCAAGATCGGTGACTGTGTCGTAGCCGGTGGTGTACGCCGCAGCGCGATGATCTCGCTTTCTGACCTTGATGACGAGCAGGTTCGTGACGCAAAGAAAGGCCAGTTCTGGATGACTGATCCGCACCGCGCACTTGCAAACAACTCTGCGGTCTACAACGAAAAGCCTTCCAATGAAGAATTTATGGAAGAATGGATTGCGCTTATAAAGAGCAAGGCTGGGGAGCGCGGCATCTTTAACCGTGGCGGCCTTATGAAGCAGCTTCCATCGCGCCGTATTGATTTCTGGAAGGAGACTGGCTACGTAAAGAATGACCGCGTCGTGGGTCCTGCAGGAACTAATCCGTGCGGCGAGATCATCCTTAAGTCAAAGCAGTTCTGTAACTTGAGCGAAGTCGTTGCGCGCTCGTATGACACAAAGGAATCACTCGTTAGAAAGGCACGTCTCGCAACTATTCTGGGAACCTACCAGTCGACCCTCACGAACCTTGGCTATCTCTCAAAGGAATGGACAGAGAATTGTCGTGCAGAGCGTCTCCTTGGTGTGTCTATTACCGGCCAGTGGGACTCAACCGCTGTGCGCGATGCAGACACTCTTGAGGCAATGCGTAAGGAAACAATCAAGACAAATAAGAAATATGCAGCAAAGTTTGGTATCAATGAGTCTACCGCTATCACCTGCGTGAAGCCATCAGGTACTGTTTCCCAAACCCTCGGCGTTGCTTCCGGTATGCATGCCCGCCACGCGCCATACTACATCCGCCGCATCCGCATCAGCGCAACCGACTCGCTCTTCAAGATGCTTCGCGACCAGGGCGTACCGTATCATCCTGAAGTGGGGCAGACGGAAGAGAACGCTTCTACCTATGTGCTTGAGTTCCCGGTCAAGTCTCCTGACGGTGCAATCAGCAAGGACGACCTTTCCGCGCTCGACCAGCTTGAGCACTGGAAGCTCGTGAAGGAGCACTTTACGGAGCACAACCCTTCGGTAACCATCTCTGTCGGTGAAGACGAATGGATTCAGGTAGCAAACTGGGTGTACGAGCACTGGGATATTGTCGGAGGCCTTTCTTTCCTTCCTCGCTCAAACCATGTGTACCAGCTTGCGCCGTATGAGGAAATTTCAAAGGAGCAGTACGAAGAAATGGCAAAGCGCTTCCAGCACATCGACTACGGAAAACTCTATGCCTATGAGCGCGCTGACGAGACGGACCTAAAGAAGGAGCTCGCCTGTGTGTCAGGTGCGTGCGAAATCTAGGAGCTGTGGTATAATAAATATCGACCAGTTCAGATGATCGCTCTTGTTGGAGCGGAGAAATTCGCGACAGCAGGGGAGGAAAGTCCGAACACCGGCACCCGTATGTAAAGTTTCGGCTTCAAAACGTGGTGCAGGAGGGTAGCGGGTAACGCCCGTCCGCCGTGAGGCGCGAGGTGCGAGCAGAGACGCCTGACGCGAAAGCAACAGGCATCTCGTGAAGCAAGTTTCGGCTTGCTTTGCGAGATGAGTTCCTGGGGTGACCCAGGAGGTGAAACGGCTAAATCCTTACCCCGGTGCAAGGCCGTGTCGCTAAAGAGTAATTGAGATGCAAATTTTAATTACTCTTATGGCGAAGTGCCGCTCGAGGCGTTCGGTAACGAACGTCCCAGATAAATGGTCATCGTCTTGATTTTTGCAGAGCAAAAATCAAGACACAGAATTCGGCTTATCGAACTGGTCACCAACACGTGAAAAAGCCTGGCTCTTCAGCCAGGCTTTTTCCTTTATAGTTTCTTTTTATATTCATCAGCATTTGGTAAGTTTATCCCCTTATCTGTGGACTTTTCCTCTATAACCCATCCATGGACACGGTATACTTTGTACATTACTAAGGAGCATTTATTTCATGGATAAAAATATAAGTATGGCGCCTCGAGCGCAATCGCGTCTTTCGTTTGATTTACTCGCAACCTGGGCGGTGACGATAGCTGCAGTCCTTGCTGCCGTTGTTCTCATCCCTTCGACCACTATTCCGTTTCTTAACACTAAGGTAACCATCCTTGCTATCGGTGGCCTCATCGCCCTCGCTAGCTACATTCTCGCTCGCCTTACTCGTGGAAATATTATTGTGCCGCCAATGATGCTCGTTGGCATGCTGTGGCTTTTGCCGCTTGCCTATGCGCTCTCAATGCTGTTCTCGGGAACAAACATAAGCTCGGCATTCTTCGGTACGCAGTTTGAGACAGATACACTCGGCTTCATGCTCCTGCTTGCCGGGTCGGCAACGATCGTTGCGCTCCTCTTCCGCCGCGTCCAGCAATACCGCATCTTCTTGAGTGTTGCCTCTCTTGGCATGGCACTCATTCTTGTCGCTCAAGTCATCTTCGTGTTCCTTGGACAAGTGATGCCAAGCAAGGTTTCTGCGACTTCAAACCTCGTTGGTTCTTTCGTTGATCTTGGTATGGTGGTGGGCTTGGGCGTTATACTCGCACTCCTTGCACTTCGCTTCCTTACCATTACCGGATGGAAGAAAACCGTGATGTGGGTAGGTATTGTTATTGGTCTCTGTTTGCTCGCCCTCGTGAACTCTCCGGTAGTCTGGACGCTCGTAGGCCTTAGCTCCCTCGGTCTTTTCATCGAAGCTATCCTTCGCCGCCGTGTCGCCGTTGACGAAGCAGATCTCGAAGGGGTCTCCACTATTGAAGCAGTAGATGCTCCAGAAGAAACGGCTAGTGGTGATATCCAGGCTATTGCAACTCCTCTTATTATCCTCGTGGTTTCGCTCTTCTTTATTATCGGTGGCGCAAAGCTTGGAACCCAGCTCACTACTGACCTCCATACAAACGTCCTCGACGTGCGACCATCATGGCAGTCAACCTTCGCTATTGGTAGCCACACCTACTCTTCATCGCCAATCTTCGGTTCTGGTCCAAACACCTTCGGGCAGCAGTGGCTTCGCTTCCGTGACCGCAGCCTTAACACGACACCATTCTGGAACCTTAACTTCTCGAGCGGCATTGGCTATATCCCAACCTCATTCGTAACGGAAGGTCTTCTCGGCGCGCTCGCATGGCTTGTCTTCCTCGGATTCTTCATCTATCTCGGTCTTCGCGCACTTCTCTTCAGAACACCAACAGATCCGTTCGTGCGCTATGTCTCTATTGCAAGCTTCGTGAGCGCCCTCTATGTGTTCGTTATAGGTATCTTCGCGGTGCCTGGTCCGGTGGTGCTCATGATAGGCTTCCTCTTTGCAGGTCTCTTTATTTCTTCGCTCCGCTACGCAGGTACGCGCCAGGAATGGGGCATCCTGTTCGCAAAGAATCCAAAGATTGGTTTCATGATTGTCTTCGTGTTGACCCTTCTGCTCTTGGGCTCGGTAGGCAGCGCATATGTGGTCATTAATCGCTACATTGCAGAAAATGACTTCGACAAGGCTTCCGTCGCGCTCTCGAATGGCAATTTGTCAGGAGCAGATACTGCTATTGCCCAGTCAATTCTTCTTGCGCCAACCGACCAGGCCTACCAGCTTCAGGCACTCATCGGTGTTGCACACATGAACCACATTGCAGGAGACAGCTCGCTTACCCCTACCCAGGCACAGCAGCAGTTCCAGGCAGCACTCACGCAGAGCATCCAGGCTGCGCAGAACGCAACCAAGCTTGGTCCGGGCAACTACCAGAACTGGGCAGTCCTTGGTTCCGTGTATGAGACCGTCGTACCTCTTAAGATTGATGGCGCGTACCAAAATGCAAAGGATGCGTACACTCACGCTATTGCCCTTAGCCCAACTGATCCAACGCTTGAATACACCCTTGCACAGCTTGAGATCCAGCAGGGAAATAGCGCTGCGGCAGAGACTGACCTCGACCAGGCAATCTCCTTGAAGCCAGATTACACGCAGGCAATCTTCCTACTCTCTCAGCTTCAGGTTCAGGAAGGAAAGGCAAAGGATGCCCTTCAGGCAGCAGAGGCAGCCCTCTACTTTGCACCAAATGACCCTACGGTACTCTTCCAGGTTGGTCTTCTTCGTTCGGCAAACGGTGACCCTGCAGGTGCAATCCAGGCACTTTCCCAGGCAGTGCAGCTTAATCCGCAGTATGCAAACGCTCACTTCTTCCTCGGTGTCCTCTATGCCCAGCAGAACCAGTTCCCTCAAGCACTCACCCAGCTTCAGGCAGTGGCAGGTCTCTCTTCAGCGAATGCAACCGCAGTTGCCGCTGACATAGCAGCACTTAAGGCGAACAAGAACCCATTCCCAGCCTCACAGGCCGGCGCTATCGGAGTCCCGCAGCCAGGAGCTACTACAGCAGCTACTACTAATAACAAAGTAGTGCCCGCTTCAGCGACGCAGGCAGCACCAGCGCATTAGTGAATATCCTTAGTGAGCTGGTAAGATAGAGGGATGGTTCGCGAGATATTCAGCAAGCTCACAGCACCAGTACGCGGCCTGCATCAGGCCGCGTACTTGCTTGCTTTATTGACACTGCTTTCTCAAGTGCTCGCACTCGTTCGAGACCACACCTTCGCGCATGCGTTCGGGGCAGGGGAGATCCTCGACATGTACTATGCGGCGTTTAACATTCCCAATGTTATTTTCGCCCTCGTAGCGTCGCTCGTCTCTGCCTATGTGCTTATCCCGAAAATTGCCAGCCTTGAGAAAGAGGAAGCGCGTGAACTTCTCTCGCAGACAACATCTTTTCTTTTGATTGGTGGAGGAATCATCTGTGCGATACTTGCGATCTTTGCGCCGCAGCTGCTCTTTATCATTTATCCGACCTTCAGGCACTCGGTGAATGCCGCGAACTTTGTTCTGCTTGAAAGAATCCTGCTCATTCAGCCTATTTTGCTTGGCTTGTCCGGCATTCTTACGAGTGTCACACAAATTCAGCGCCGCTTTATGCTCTTTGCGCTGTCGCCCGTGCTATACAACATTGGCATCATTATAGGAACGGTGTTTCTCTACCCAATGCTCGGCCTTCCTGGCATAGGTATTGGCGTGGTGCTTGGTGCTTTAGCGCATGTGTCTATACACATTGGCGTCGTCTCTCGGGCAGAGCTTTTCCCGCGACTCACCATTCCTTCGCCCAAAGCAATGTGGGAAGTGGTAAAGCATTCGGTGCCGCGCTCTATGGCGCTTGGCATGAGCTCCGCCACGACCCTTGCACTTATCTCCATCGCGAGCCGCATCGGTACCGGAAGCATCTCCATGTTTACGCTTGCGAATAATCTGCAATCGGTTCCCTATAACCTCGTCGCAGCTTCCTATGCCACTGCGGCCTTTCCCGTGATGGCGGAGCACATCAGCAAGAAACGTTTCGACGAATATAAATCAACGGTGACCGCTGCAATGCGCCATGTGATGTTTTGGTCGGCTATCATCACCGTGCTCACCCTCGTGCTGCGTGCGCATATCGTGCGCGTCATCCTTGGCTCTGGTGCCTTCAACTGGGACGACACGCGTATCACGGCGGCAGTCCTTGCGCTACTTATGCTTGGTCTTTTGTCGCAAGGCATTATTCTAATCGCCTCCCGTGCTTTCTATGCCGCAAACCGTTCCTGGAATCCGCTCCTCGTGCAGCTCGGCGACGCTGGTGTTTCGGTAGCGGTTGCACTTGGTACACTCGCGCTTGCACATCAGCACCCCGTCTTTCGCTACTTTGTTGAGTCGCTTTTCCGTGTATCTGATGTGCCGGGCACGGGGGTGCTTTTTGTTGCAATAGGCGCTACCGTGGGGCAGCTGGTTATGGGTATGGTGGCGCTTGCTACATTGCGCACGGTTGCGCCAGGTGTTGCGCGCGGTCTCTCTCGGCCGCTCTTTGAGGGTTTTGGTGCTTCCATTCTTGGAGGTGCCGCTGCCTACATTGCCCTTACGCTCATGGGCAATATCGCGCCCCTTACCGGTCTCATAACGGTATTTATACAGGGTGGTATAGCAGGAATAGTCGGCGTTGCGGTTTCGGGCCTTGTGCTTTGGCTTCTCGGGAACCAGGAAATCAAAGATTTCTACGAGGCGTTCACGAAGCTCCATTCAGCGAAGGAGCTCCCCGCATTTGACACGACTGCGAGCGAGGCGACTTCCTAATAACACCCCTCGGTGTATACTTAGGGCATGAGTGAAAAAGGAACTAAGCACGCAAACCACCAAGAAAGGGAACTCAGTTCAAAAAACTCTAAAACTAAAGAGCTCTTGAAGGCCGCCCATGCTGCTAAGAAGGTTTGGGATCAGATACAACAGCGAAAGGCTGAACAAGAACTCAATGAACTACGAATTGCTGCGCAGAAAACATCTCCTGCTTGACACGAACGTGGTCATAAACTATATGGAGCACCCCAAAGAACTTGAGGGTGTGCGTAAAGAATTTGAAGACGTTGAAGCAATTCCTATCCTCGATGAGCTCGTTCGTTTTGAATATATACGTGGTGCGGCATCTCCTTCTGAAATAGAAACCTTAAAGAATTTTCTCATGATATTGTTTTCGCTTCCCGAATCTGACATCGATCGCCCCCAATTTCCTATACTGCAAGAAACGGTGGGAACAGCAGCAACTATTGCGAATATCTACTCTAAGCGGCTTAAAAACTTACATGCACCCGCCATCGACTGTATGCTTGCCGCTCAGATGAAAAAATACTATAAAAGTCTTATTCTCGTTACTTCTGATCACAAGGATTTTCCACCACTTTTATTCGACCGTATAGGAATAGAAACGGTAGATACGGGTAGAGATATTATTAATATATGTTTTTATGTCTTTAATATAGAAAATTTTGAGCGTGAACAGAGTGAATTTGCGCAAGCTACGTAGAACCCCTATGAATCCAAAAAACATTAGAAACTTTTCTATAATTGCTCACGTGGACCATGGGAAATCTACGCTCGCTGATAGAATGCTTGAGATTACCCATACTATTGAGGCTCGACATATGCGTGACCAGGTCCTCGACCGCATGGATTTGGAGCGCGAGCGTGGTATCACCATCAAAATGCAGCCGGCGAGGATGACCTATCAGCGGCCTGCAAAAGAGGGCGCGGCGGCAGAGACCTATATCTTGAACCTCATCGACACGCCGGGACACATAGACTTTGCCTATGAAGTATCGCGCGCTCTTTCTGCGGTTGAGGGCGTCATTCTTTTGGTTGATTCTACGCAAGGCGTCCAGGCTCAGACCCTAAGCGTACTCGGCATGGCAAAGGCAGCCGGCTGCACCATTATTCCTGCGGTATCAAAGATAGACTCACCGTATGCGCGCGTGGAGGAAGTCTCGCTTGAAGTAGCGGAGCTTTTGGGTGTTGAGGCTTCGAGCGTGCTCGCGGTGTCCGGAAGGAGCGGCGCCGGCGTGGGAGACTTACTCGAAGCGATCATCGAGCGCGTGCCAGCGCCGCGTGCCAGTATTGCGGAAGTTCCTGGCTCACCCGCTCGAGCATCTACGGGCACACAGCCAGGCAACGAGCCGCGTGCGCTTATCTTCGACTTCTCCTATTCGACGCATCGCGGCGTGGCAGTCTATGCCCGCGTGTTTGATGGGGAGGTGAAAAAGGGTGATTCGCTCCGGTTTGCGGCGACTGATAAGCGCTTTGTCGCGCTCGAGGTAGGGATTTTTGCGCCTGACGAAACACCGGCCGAAAAGCTTTCGGCAGGTGAAATTGGCTATATTGTGACCGGTATTAAGGAGGCGGGCGTCGTAGCCGTGGGGGACACGATCGGCGCCCAGAACGGCATTTTACCGGCCCTGGAAGGCTTTGCACGGCCCCGTCCGGTGGTATGGACTTCCGTATACCCAGAAAGCCAGGACGACCTCGCCGACCTGCGCCAGGCCCTCGAACGCCTACGCCTCACCGACTCCTCGCTCTCTTTCGAAGAGGAATCCTCCGGAGTGCTCGGTCGCGGCTTCCGCTGCGGCTTTTTGGGCATGCTACATCTTGAAATAGTCACTGAGCGCTTGCGCCGCGAATTCAACCTTTCGCTCATCGTCACGATTCCGACCATCGCGTACATAGTCACGACTAAAAATAATAAGCGCGAAACTATATACACCCCTTCACGTTTTCCTGAATACGGCGACATTCTTTCTATCGAAGAGCCGTGGGTGAAGGTCACGCTTATTACGCCCCCTGATTCACTTTCTGGCCTAATGCAGCTCTTACATGACCACGAAGCAAATGTCCTCGAGACCGAAGCATACCTCGACGGTCGCATTGAGCTTGTTTCTGAAATGCCGCTTCGGGAGCTCATGCGTGGCTTTTTTGACCGCGTGAAAAATGTTTCCTCTGGCTATGCCTCACTTTCATACGAATTCCTCGATGAGCGTCCTGCGGACGTGGTACGTCTCGACGTGCTCGTGGCAGAGGAGCTCGTGCCTGCCTTTTCGCGCGTGATTAGCCGCAGGCGTGTTGAACAGGAAGGGGAGCGCATGGTTGAAAAGCTCGCCGGCATTCTGCCACGGCAGCTTTTCGTCACTAAGATCCAGGCGCAGGCGCTTGGCCGCATCATTTCTTCCAAAACGCTGAGTGCACTTCGCAAGGACGTGACCGGTTATCTCTATGGCGGTGATATCACCCGAAAAATGAAACTTTTGGAAAAGCAAAAGAAAGGCAAGAAGCGCCGCGCTGCGCATGCAAAAGTGGATATTCCTGAAGACGTCTTTATGAAGATGGTCCAGGAGAGCGAGCGCTAACACGGGAAACTGCCAAGGCACAAAGTGATGCTCGCGCCTTGCTATACTAAAAGTATGGCCCCGAAAGCGCGCAAGAAATCCCGTCCCCTTACCACCAAAGAGTATATCGTTTTGGGATTTCTTTCGATTCTTCTTCTGTGGCTCATTATCTTAAATCTTAGTATTTTAAAGAAAGAGGAAAGGGCGCGCCGGTCTGCGTATGGCGCCCAGGAGCAGCTTTCAAGCATTCAAAGTAGGGAAAAAACGCTTGAAGCAAGCATAAATGAGCTAGGCACTGAACGAGGTGAGGAAGAATCGGTGCGAAGCACGTTTGGTGTGGCAAAGCCGGGAGAAGGGGAGATCATCGTGGTGCCGCCGAAAAATCCTGCGACTACGACCCCGCCTTCATTCTGGCAGAAGTGGTTTGGCTGGGCGAAGTTTTGGTAGGTGGAAGAGATTTTGGTAGACGGAAGAGTTTAATCAAAACTAATAGTTTTCCACTTGCCCTCAGAATTTTCCAAAATGGTATACTAAATGTATGAGTTGGATACCGATGAGTATCGATTATACATAAAGCAAACAAGCATATGGAAGAGAAAAATGTAGTTATCTATAGCACCCCAACCTGCCACTTCTGTGGACTCGCTAAGGATTTCTTTAAGGAGAATGGCGTTACCTACCGAGAGTTCAACGTCGCTGCTGATATGGACAAGCGTAACGAAATGATGCAGAAGAGCGGCGGCCTCGCGGTGCCTGTTATAACCATTGATGACGAAGTGATCGTGGGCTTTGACAAAGAGAAGCTTTCAGAGGCGTTGGGTGTTGCGGCATAAGCCATAAGCGCTTGTACTTCGGCACAACTTTGCTGCCGATCTAATTCAAAAATCCGGGATGCGTTATCTCGGGATTTTTGGTACGCTGACCAAAGCCCTCATAGCTCAATGGATAGAGCATCTCACTCCTAACGAGACGATCTAGGTTCGATTCCTGGTGAGGGCACCGTTTTGAACACCGTGAAAAACGGTGCCCTCAAGCAAGCGCGGGGCGACGAAATGACATCCCATGTCATTTCGTAGGAATCGAAGACCTTGCGAGCATGAATTCGAGCATTCTTATGCGAAGAAATCATTCGCAAGGTGTACTGCTCCTGTAAGGAGCGATTCTAAATTGGCACCATACCGCTGTGCTATACTTCTAGTATAAAAATAACCGTTTTGGCATGAAAAATTTCATTACTCAAGCGTCTCAATATACTCAGCATCCCTCAACCGGCCTCCTCCTCGTCCGCCTTGCCGCTGGTCTTATCTTCTTTACCCATGGTCTTGCAAAGGTAGAGTCACTTCCTATGACCATCCTCATGTTCTTGCACTTTGGCTTCCCGGTATGGGTCGCCTATTTCATTGCATGGCTTGAAGTAATTGGGGGTCTCGGCCTTATTCTTGGTATCGGCACTCGTCTCTTTGGCTTCCTCTTTGGGGTGGAGATGCTTGTGGCATCAATTCTTATTGGCTTTGCACGTGGCCTCGGCTTTGAATTTACCCTTTGTCTCGTATCCTTCGGCATCATGTTCCTGGGTGCGGGACGCTTTGCACTCCATACCCTATGGACGAAGGAGTAGAGCCCGTTACACGAAAAGAATTTGAAGCACTGCAGAAGCAAGTCGCAGAAATCTTAAAGCTTTCTGAAGACTCAAATAAATTACTCCATCGCATGCAGCGAATAGGGCGCATTGCCTTTGCGGCCAAAGTCATTATCTGGGCACTCGTCCTTGGCCTGCCATTCCTCCTTTATCCGTATATTTCAGCAGCGTTTCCAGCCCTAAAAAGCGTAAGTAGCCCTAGCAGCGGCAGTCTTTTTGGCTATCCTTCGCCAGCAGAAGTCCAGAATTTCCTGCATACGGGGAAGTAGTGAAATAAAGTGGTGGCTGTGTTAAACTTTCCAAAGTTCGGACGACTGCCGAGGTATGAAGACATACCTCGTGCTCATTCGGGCGAAATGAAATACGCATAAGAATGCGCCTTTCATTTACCCTCATTTCGCCGAGGTAGCTCAGTTGGTAGAGCATTTCCCTGAAGAGGAAGGGGTCGCCGGTTCGAGCCCGGCCCTCGGCACTTGTGAACAATGATGACGGCACAGAGAAGCTGGACGCTATAGAACAGGAAGAAATCCAGCAGGAAGGAACGCCTGCAAAAGGCGTGCTTGGAACGATACAGCGCGTGCTCAATTGGCTTCGAAAGAACGAGCGCCATATTTCAGCGCCTATATTTATTCTTGGCTTTATAACGGACCTCTTTACGGTTGCGCCGCTACCGGTGACTTCCGCGGTCTATCTGTATGGAAGCTATCTGGTCGTGGCATTTTTTGCCTCAATCGGCGCCCATTATCTCTTTGTACGAAGGGAGGAAGAGGGCTGGTTCTTACGCTCGCTGCGCGTGGTGCTTTCTCTTGCTGCACAGTTCACCGTCGGCGGTACCTTAAGCGGCTGCCTTATTTTCTATACGAAAAGTGCTGCCTTGGTGGCAAGCTGGCCCTTCGTACTGATACTCATCGTACTCTTTGTTGGAAATGAATTCCTCCGCAAGTACCGCGAGCAGCTGGTCTTTAGAAACCTCGTCTTCTTTTTTGGTCTCTATGCCTTTGTTATCTATGCGCTTCCGACGCAGCTGCATACAATTAGCGCAAGCACATTCCTCGAGAGCACAGCGGTGGCACTCGGTATTTATGCCCTATACCTGCTTTGCCTTGCGCTCGCCGGGTGGCACCGCTTCCGGGAACATTTCTGGCGAACACTTGCAGGAGCATTAGTTATTGCGCTTGCTATCTGTGCCTCCTATTTTGGTGGAGCCATACCTCCGCTGCCGCTTTCACTAAGTCAGGTTGGCATCTATCATTCGGTCACTCACCAAGCGAGTGGATATGTGGTACAGGAGGAGGCCATGAATGTAAATGCCGAAACTGGTTGGCGCGGTTTCCTCAATGATTTTCGTGCGCATACGCCATGGGAGCAGCTCCAAGTGGTGCATATCTCGCCTGGAGAATCACTTTCTGTGTTCAGTTCTGTCTTTGCACCGACTTCTTTTTCAACGGCAATTATCCACAAATGGGAATGGTATAACCCGCAGATCCATCGGTGGCAGCAGCGTGCAGAAATTGTTTTCTCCATACAAGGTGGCAGAGATGGGGGCTATCGTGGCTATTCAACTCTTTCAAACCTTACACCCGGCAAATACCGCGTCTCTATCGAAACCCTATCTGGGCAGGTGATCGGTCAGGTTATGTTTGTCGTACAGCAAGTAGACACTAAGCCACCACTTCAGGAAGAAACACTTTAAAGCTAAAAACCTGAAAAACTACGCCGTCTTCACACGAAGCTTGGTTTGGCGCGCCTTATCGAGCTTTGGAAGGATGATGGTGAGAAGACCATCTTTAGCTCCAGCAGAGGAGTTTTCGACATCAATTTCCTGCGGAAGGAGGATAGTGCGTGAAAAAGAGCCCCAAAAGAGCTCGTTGTGGAAATAGTCGCTTTCCGCAATGGAGGTGTGTTCTTCGCGGGTACCCTCAATAGTGACCATATCGCGACTAATGGAGACATTAATTTCGTCGGGACGAACGCCTGCGATGAAGGTGCGGATAACGATCTCGCTTGGGGTCTGGTACACGTCAACCGGAAGCTGGCCTTCCATCGGTTCATCATCAAAAAGCTGGTGGGCAGGAGCAGCTGGCTGCTGCACCGGCATTGGCTGTGGCATGGGAGCGGCACTTCTCGTAGGGAGTGGCTGGCTCACTGGCTGGCCAGGCATCACACGGCGGGCAGGAGTCTGGGGAAGAAAGTCGTCATCAAAAGAGTCGTATTCTGCACCAGGCGTACCGCCACCAGAAAGTCTTTCGAAGAATGAACGCTTTTTAATTGCCATAGGAAATAAAATTTAAAGTATTGGTACAGTCTAGCATGCACTTAGCACGCGTTTGGTGGAAGGTTGCGATATCTGAAATATTTAAGGACTTCAAATAACGCGAAGAACACAACCACGCCAGCCCACACGAAAAAGAATGCAACAATGGTCTGCGAGCCGTTCTCTGTAATTATAAAAAAGTTAAAGAGTGTATGCAATGCAATGGCGAGGATAAGTCCGCTTGCTGCTGAGAGTGCGCGTATCCATCGCTTCTGTTTGTACGAAAACGCGAGGGCGAAACCAATCGCTGATGAGGCCACGACGTGAAGTAATGTTGAACCAAAGAATCGTAAGTTATCGGTCATAAGTCCATCGGCAAACTGGCCGTGACCAAATGGCGTAAGCAGGAACAAGGCATTTTCAAGTGCAGCAAAACCAAGCGCAACAGTAATCATATAGATAACAAGATCCAATGACTCATCAACGGCGCGATTCCAAAGTATAAAGAGGGCTGCGACACCGTATTTTAGTACTTCCTCTATGGTTGCCCATGTAAAGATGACTGGTAAGCCGTCGGGAAGAAAAGGAGTAATAGTGTATTCGGAAAAAGCCGCGAGCACCACCGCAAACATTCCTGCGACAAAGGCAATGAAAATGAGCGCGCGCGGCTCAGGGCAGCGTTTGTCCTCGCGAAGCATAAGGTACAGCCAAATGAGCGGCGGAAGGATGCCTGCTGCGACAGAATAGAGGATGGCGGTAAAGGACACGTCCATAGGAGCGTTCCTTTAAGTATACTCTATGGCCAAGGTGTAACGATGAGTTTTGCCGTATGCTCGGGCATTGCACACCAGATTTCTTCAGTGACAAAGGGCATGAACGGGTGAAGCATTTTAAGGAGCTGGGAGAGGAGTAGGCGAAGCGTTGCACGACGAGAGTATGCAGCTGGGTCTGATACGTCAGTTGAAGAAGCAGCAAAAATAGTTTTCGATTCTTCAATGATCTCGTCCGCGAGGCGATGCCAGCCATACTGGTAGAGCTTTTCTCCCGCCATATAGAAGCGATATTCTTCCAGATCTTTTGTCACATCTGCCGTAAGTGCGGTCATTTCGTCCCAGAGGGCACGGTCGGCGTCCGTCTCGGGTGCAGGAGGAAGAGTGCCGGCCTGTTGCTGCTCGTGTGAGTTATCAAAAATAAAGCGCGCAATATTCCAGAGCTTGTTTGCAAAGTGCTTATAAGCCTTGATCTTGTCTTCATACAAGGCAGTTGAGGTGCCCGGGGTGTTCCCGATGATGAGGCCCATGCGAAGCGCGTCGGTGCCATACTTTTCTGCGAGCTCGATTGGGCTAATGACATTGCCTTTACTCTTGCTCATCTTTGAGCCATCTTTTGCGACCACGAGCCCGTGGAGGTAGACGTCCTTAAAAGGAACCTGGCCAGTACGATAGATTCCGAGCATGATCATGCGCGCCACCCAGAAGAAAATGATTTCACCAGCGGTTTCCATGACCTGCGTAGGGTAGAAATTCTTGAAATCTTCACCAGCAGGGTAGCCGAGTGTCGCATACGGCCACTGCCCGGAAGAGAACCAGGTGTCGAACGTGTCCGGGTCTTTGATCCATTCGCCTTTACCATCATCTGCTGCAGGCGGTTCTTCACCCACCGCTATTTCATCACCACGATACCATGCAGGTATAGGGATACCCCAGACGATCTGGCGGGAAATATTCCAGTCTTCGATGTTCGTGAGCCAGTGGAGCACGATCTTCTTGTAGTGCTCGGGATAGAAGACAACCTCGTCGCGCTCTATTGCCTCGATCGCTTTTTGTGCAAGCGGCTTCATGGAAACAAACCACTGGTCTTTTATCTGCGGCTCGATGACGGTATTGCACTTATAGCAGCGCTTCACAGCGTTCTTGTATTCCGTGTCGGTCTTTACGAGCAGGCCTTTCTCTTCGAGTTTTTTCGCAATGAGCGGGCGCGCCGCAGCGATGCGCATGCCGGCGAACTCTCCGGCGATCGGCAGAAGCTTCCCATCCCAGCCAATGATCTGTTCCATGTCGAGGTTATGGCGTTTCGCAATATCAAAGTCGATAGCGCTATGCCATGGGGTGATAGTCATCACGCCCGTGCCCATTTCCATATTCGCTGCTTCATCCTTAATGACGGTCGCGGTGATTGGTCCATTGATCCATTCGGTCTCAAAGGTATCCCCATGCTTCCATTCTGCATAGCGCTTATCATCGGGATGCATCACGACATACTTGTCGCCAAACTTTGTTTCGGGACGCACGGTACCGATAGTAAAGGGACCATAGTTGAAATAATAGAAAGGAGAATTTTCCTCGGTGCTTTCGGTTTCGAGGTCTGAAAGGGAAGTCTGATGCTTCCAGCACCAGTTAATGCTGCGCTTGCCGCGATAGAGCAAGCCATCTTTGTGAAGCTGCTCAAAGGTGCCATACACAATCTTTCGGATTTCAGGATCAAGGGTAAATTTCTCTCGACTCCAGTCGCAGCTCGCGCCAAGCTCGCGAAGCTGTCCTTCCATGAAGGACTTGTTGTGGAGCGTAAAGGCCATGATTTCATCGCGGAGCTGGTCGGGGTCCATACCAAAACGTGAGCGCCCTTCCTTTTCGAGCTGTCGTTCATAGACCACCTGCGTTTCAAAGCCTGCATGGTCGGCTCCGGGAAGCCAGAGCGCGCGGTATCCTTGCATGCGTCGGAAGCGGGTGATGAGGTCTTGGATAGCGACGAATACCGCATGGCCGGCATGAAGGCTGCCGTTTGCGTTTGGCGGCGGCATGATAATGGTAAACGGCTTGCCGTTTTGTGCGGTCAGTTCTTCCGGCAGGTTGTCCGGGTTAAAGTAGCCGCCCCTTTTCTTGCCGGCTTCGCCTTCCTGCCATCCAGCATACATACGCTGCTCGGTCTCCACCGGGTCGTATGGTTTGGTGAACTTTTCTAATCCCTCGGCACGCGCAGAGGAATTTCGGTCGGCGCTCTCAGCACTCATACATTGACTATAGCAGGAAAACAGGGATTAATCAGCAGGTTATTTACAATATAGATAAATATAGTACAATCTCCTCCAGACCTTACAGAAAGGAATGACGTGAAAAATCCAGAGCGGGGAACTGCCAAGATACTCGCCATGCCGCAGCCCAAGTCCGTCACCAGACTGACGCCGGGCAGCGCTCTTTTGACCTATGACCGTACGGGGGTCTTTGTCCCTGGCGAAAAAGGGTTCAAGCTGCACGAATTCGTGCGGCGCAACGAGCGGGTGGTCGTGATGCCCGATGTGGGCGTTTCACTCGACGAACGGCGGGGCAGACTGTCTTTTCCGTTTGAGGTAGACCTCTATCACCTGAATGACTACGCCAATGACTCTCTCTTCGAGAGAGATCTCGGGCCAGACCGTTTCGCCGGCGTGCTCCATCTGGGTCTCATGCTGGAGCATGAGATGCGTGAACTCTATTCGGGGCTGTTCCTCGACCGCCCGAATATCTGCTTCAGCGAAGCGGGAATTCATGGCGTGAGGACCCGTAACAACAAGCGCGAGATTTTCTCTGCGCGACGGGGCGAAGTGACGTGGGAAAAGCAGACGCGCGTCATCGCGGGTCCGCGACGAGCTACCTAAGCATTTCATCAATTCTAAAAAGCTCGCAAGAGCTTTTCTTTTTATTCCTCAATTATTTTAAAACAGGTATCACGTGGCGCTTAGGGAGAGGTTTCCGTCTGCTCCAACAGTTCCTGGCTCAACAAATTCCTTTCGCACAGCGCGATAAAAACCGGCGATCCCTATCATGACCGCGTTATCGCCCGTGAGACCTGCGGGAGGAACATAAAAATCGACGTACGGAAATTTCTCTGTAAGCATGGTTCGAAAAGACTCTTGAATATGCTTATTTGCAGACACACCGCCGCCTAGCACGAGCGTCTGAGCCTCTGTCTCTTCCAAAGCGCGTACAGTTTTTGCTAGGAGTACTTCGGTCACGGCATTCTCAAACTCATGCGCGAGCGCTTCTTTTGGAAAAGAATCGAGCAAGACCTCTTCTTCGGCATTTTCTTTTTGCCACGCACGAATGAGGTACAGCACCGCGGTCTTTATGCCGCTAAAAGAAAAATTGAAATCACCTGAATCAAGCATGGGGCGGGGAAGCGTGAATTTCTTTTCCCCACCGTGCACCTTTGCAGCAAGCTTTGAAATTTCAGGACCCCCTGGGTACGGTAAGCCCATCATGCGCGCCACCTTATCAAACGCTTCACCCACGGCGTCATCGCGGGTCTCACCGAGGAGTCGGTACGAAAGCCATGGATCCATCAGCATAAGCTGGGTATGGCCCCCGGAAATAAGGAGACCAAGGATGGGGGTCTCGAGGGGCGGGAGCTCAAGCACTTGTCGCTCGGTCTCCGGAGCGGTGACTTCCTGTGCAAGCCCCACAAGAAAATGCCCTTCCATGTGGTTCACCGGCACAAGCGGAATATTCCAAGCGAGGGCGAGCGCCTGCGCAAAGTTAACCCCTACCCAAAGCGCAGGCGCCAGGCCAGGGCCATAGGTCACGGCTATTGCATCAATGGCAGGACGCTCTGTTTCAGTAAGAAAGGTGAGGAAGGCTTCGGCTAGGTCTGGCTCGCGCTCGAGCATGCGGCTAAGTTCTGCTTTTAGGTCTTCTGACAGAGCTTCGGGTCCCACTTGCAAATCTTCTTTCAGCATTTCAGCTTCTTCCAAAGCTGCGCCCAGGAGCGGCACCAGATTTTTTGCATGCTCACGCTTTGCGACGGCCGGAAAGACGCCACCGTACTCGCGGTGAATTTCAATTTGCGATATGAGTGCTTGGCTTAAGACCGTGAAGTGCGCTGCAGGGTATGCCTCATCAGACTGCGCCTCAAGAATCGCTACTGCAGTCTCATCGCACGAGGTTTCAATCGCGAGTATTTTCATCCTCAATCAAGCTCCAGGGCATCGGGCCACCGGCCGGAATAGCAAAGCCGGCAGAGTCATGATGGCCATTGCCGCCATACTTTCGTGCGATCGCTGATACGTCAACGCTGCCATCACCACGAATGGAGACCCCGTATCCTTCAGGATGCGCCGTCACGACAAGCGCAAATGGCGGGTGCTTTTTTGCAAGAAGATTTCCAACGAGTGATTTCATCGGCTTGAAAGGGTGAGCGGTAGCAAAAGTCACCTCATAGCCTTCAAAGGACACGAGCTTCACATGCTCGGTTGCAAACTCTGCAAGCATCTCAAAATATTCGCCGAAGGTGCGGATCTTTGAAATAAATTCTTCGCGTGTAGCAGGGTCTTCGAGCTTTTGCATTACCTCATCCCAGTATTCAAAGGTGAATGGCTGAACGGAAAGATAGGAAACGACGGCGTGAGTGTCCGGGTCTGCAAAGCGGAAGAGGTCATCGTCTTCTACGTATTTTAAGAGCTGCGGCGTGGGCACGTCAGGATGAAAATATCCCCACGCAATCGTTGAACCCGAGCGGTCATTATCAAAAACATACTGTGGCATGCTCTCGACGATCTTCTGCGTGCCTTCGTGGTGGTCGAGCACGGTCACGCTTTTTGCCTTTGAGACAATGTCATCCATCACTTCCTGCGTGTAGCAGCAGTCAATGAAATAGACTTCTGCACCGGTTGGGTCTGCAGGCACAGGCTTGCCATACGAAACAGAGAAGTACTCGGCATTGTCACTAAACTTCTTCCACGCAGAAAAGGCGCCTCCGAAACCGTCCGGGCAGCCGCCGTGATAGAAGACTTTTATAGGCAGACTTGATTCCATACATTATTTATAGCCTATTTAAGACAAAAGCCCAATTAGAACTAGCTTTTATTTAGCTTTAGGGCTTTTGCTTTCTGTAGGATCAGTTTAGCGAGATCTATGTCCTCCTTCTGCTCCTGGGCCCGATTAACTGTATCGTCAAATGGATAACTAGTAATGTGATATACGATGTTCCTGTAATCCCATATGAGCTCATCAGGAGGACCTGCGTCTCCTCCTTGTCCGCTAACGCTTTCATAAGCTCCTTTTACACCGCCACCTAAATCTACCTGTATAAACGGCGCATCTAATGCAGAGAGATTGATTGAGCCACTTCTCGCACTATATGTTAGTAGACAAGTCGTAAAATTCTCTTGAAATCCATTACACCAGACTGAATTACCCAAACCTATGCTATACGCGGTAGTGCTGGCGTACATAGATATGGTAGGAAGATCTGATGTTGCAAAATATTCTGGAACTACTGCAGGAAATAAAACGGGAATAGCAGTATGCGCTTGTACTATCGACTGCACACGCGAAAGAGCATCTATTGACGTTGTTGCATAAAAATCCGTAGTAACTTTAGGAGAGATAGAATGCCCTGAAGTATTTTTCGCAATCGACTTTTGGGAAGAATAATATGCTGCGCTTCCCGCTGCAACTAAGAAAAAGAGAACCAGAATAAGAATCCATTTTTCTGATTTTTTCATATTCTTAATTAGTATTATATTTATACCACTAATTAAGATGAGATTTTGTGTTGTCGATACTAACTATGGTGCGCGGTGAGGAATTCGAATCCCCGACCTTCCCCACGTCAAGGGGACGCTCTAACCAACTGAGCTAACCGCGCATGGAATAATTAGCAATATACCGTAATCTGGGCATTTATAAAAGCGCCGTTATGTCTCCGTATCCTGCATTTCCCAAAGGTACCAGCAAGCGACGGTGCGGTGTGGCGCCCATTCCTTGGAGAGCTTTTCCATTTTCTTTGCGTCAGGCATGGAGCCTAGGTTGAAAAGTTTCTTGAAGCCTTTTTGAATGGCGAGGTCGCCGGTGGGGAGCACATCGGGGCGATACAAGGTGAACATGAGGAACATGTCTGCGGTCCAGCGGCCGATACCTTTCACCACGAGCAGATGCTCGCGAATCTCTTCATCAGTCATATTCTTAAAATTACTTGGGTCTATGGTACCGTCTTCGAAGCGTCGCGCGAGGTCGCGCAGATACGAGATCTTTTGCGAGGATACTCCGGCCTTGCGAAACTTCGCGTCTGAGAGCTTGAGCATTTCTTTGGGGGTGGGGTAGCGGCCGTCGGGGTGCAAGGATTTGCCCGTGGAAGGGTCGACGTCCCGGAAGCAGAGGAGCAAGCGGCCGAGGATGGTGCTCGCCGCTTTGCCGGAGAGCTGTTGGTATATGATCGAGCGGGTGAGGGACTCAAACGGGTCGCTCGGCCGCTTGAAAGGCGGCTTCCGCGACTTCAGCTCGATATTCTTTAAATGCTTGGTCTTTCGCAGGTGCGCCAGGGACGCTTCGAATTGTGCACGCTTCATACTAAGATAGTAGCAAGATATCTATTCCATGGGAAAACCAGCTAATGCAGCGCAGCAGCCTTCGCTGCCGAAATACCTTGTCCTCGAGAAAAAGCGCGGCGAGACACCGCTCGAGCTTTTGCAGGACCTGAAGAAAAGATGGATTCAAGAGGGAAAGCTTTCTGAGGCAGTAGCAGCAGCGCTCCCACTCTCCTATGCAGGCAGGCTCGACCCCATGGCAGAAGGGAAACTCCTTGTGCTGGTGGGTGACGAATGCAAACGCCAAAGCCGCTACACTAAGCTCGACAAAGAATATAAGGTGACGGTGCTGCTTGGTGCAAAAACAGACACGGGCGATCTCCTCGGCCTTGTCTCAGATGAAACTTTCTCAAATTCATCTAAATATACTTATAAAGATATAGATAAGCGGTATATTTCCCAAAAACTTCCAAAAATACTTTCTGAGGAGCTAGGCTCGCATTCACGAAAGTATCCGGTCTTTTCTTCGAAGACCGTAAACGGGAAGCCACTTTTTCTCTATGCACTTGAAAACAAACTGCAGGAGATTCAGGTTCCTGAGCACATTGAGACTATCTATAAAATATCTTTGCATAAAAGGAATGGAAGCAGCGCTCGTGAGGAAATTGAGAATATTGAGGTGAAAGAACTCCAAGCACGCATTATGGATGCGCTCGCTGTGGTGCCACGAAGCGAAGAAGAATCGAAAAAGCTTGGAGAAGATTTTCGACAGGACGCAATTCGTGCTCGCTGGAAAGAATTTTTTCTATACATAGAGCAGCGAAACATTGTGATCACCTCGCAAGACGAGGCCGCTCCGCAACTTTTTTATATGCTGCATTTGCGCGTGACCTGCGGTTCAGGAGCATACATGCGCACCCTTGCTGAGAGGATTGGCGCATCGCTCGGCGTACCGGCCCTCGCGTTCTCCATCAAGCGCACGAAGATGGGCCAATTCTTGCGAATCGGCCCACTCGGCGTCTGGCTTAAAACGTATTAGCTCTATTGCTGTCCCATGAGACTTGGTGCAGAAGTCACGGTGAATGGAATGGTATTGCTCGTGCCGTTTGCATTAAGCACGGTGACGTTATAGGTACCTTTTGTCACGAGGATAGCCATCATGGGGCACGCATAGCCAATCTTGCAGTAGGGGCCCATCGAGGTTGGGACGGTGAAGGTGAGTGTGCCATTCACGGGTGCCACGTTGAGGCCTGCGACATCACCATTCATGAGGACGACGTTTGAGTCGGTGAAGCCTGAGCCGGTGATAGTCACTGTTGAACCGACTGCTCCTTGGGTAGGGGAAAGCGCGGTGATGACTGCGGTGCTGGTAGCGGTGGTTGTGCCGGTGCCATTACCATTCCCCATGCCTGCGCCAAGATTACAGTTATCAAGTGAAAGGTGGACAATCTGCGCACGGGTGAGGGCACCCATGTAGCCGGTCGGAGTGATCCCGTGTGCTTTCTGGAATTTCTTTACAGCGCTTAGGGTGAGGGGACCGAAGTGACCTGTTAGTGAAGAATAGCTCGAAAGGTATCCCTCACGGAAAAGGAAATTCTGAAGGGCATACACGTCGCGAGAAGTAGCAGAATCAGACTTTCCAAACCAAAGATTCGCCGAAGGGACCGAGCAATTAAGGATAAGGTGGTCGTTCGAGGTTATCGGGCTCGAAGTCGCTTGGCTTACCGAGGTTTGTGTAGTAATGGTAGTGGCAACCTGAGCAAAAGCAGGCGCCGCAGCACTTGCCCCTACAGCGAACACCAAACCGAGCGCAGAAAGCGCAAAAATATTGTTTTTCATAGTCATATACAGTATAGACGAGCCACCCTCTCTTTTCTTACCTATTCACAAACAGTTCATATAGGTTGAGCGATACTAGGGCACATTAGCAGCGTATCAGGATAATATTTTACGTATGAAGACATCGAAGACTATGGCAACACTTCTTCCTGCAGCGGCATTGGCAGGCCTTATGCTTATGGGTGGCGCAGCACATGCACAAACGACGGTAACAGGAACAACAGGTACCACTGGCGTAACAACCGGAGCAACTACCGGAACCACGAACACAACAGGTACCACCAATACTACCGGCACTATGGCGACAACTCCAGGCACTCCTAACACCGGAGCAGGCGGAGAAGCCCCTTATAACGTAGCGGTGCTCGTCGGTACCGCGCTCGTGGCAGTGCTGGGCGTAGCATACCTTGCAACACCGCAGGTCCGCTAAAAGTGCAGGAGGCAGCTGCGGCGGCAGCTGAAGTACCTACTTCAATAAAGAAAACGGATGCCCATCCGCATCCGTTTTCTTTGTATACTTGAAATAGTGATCCTAGCCCGGCGAACCAGTCAAAGTAGTCTAAGCAGTTGAAGCAAATGAGTCCTCATATAAAAAAGTCCTTGGCCGTGCTGGTAGTTATCATTGCGCTCGTTGGTTTCGGCGTGACCTTTTGGCATGCGGCTCTTTTTGCTCCGCAAGATGATAACTATGCGCTGCCCGGCTTTGGCAATGCATCAAGCAGCAACGCTTCCTCTTCAGCCGGTGCAGTAGTACTTCCACCCGCATCAGACACTTCACAGCCTGTACGCCTTATCATTCCTTCACTTTCGATTAATGCAAACGTGCAGTACGTGGGTGTCACCAAAACTGGTGCGCTGGGCGTGCCAAACAACTTCACCGATGTTGCCTGGTATAAATACGGCACGGTTCCAGGACAGGTGGGCAGTGCGGTAATGGATGGACACGTCGATAATGCGATTTCGCTCCCAGGTGTCTTTAAGCACTTAGATCAAATAAAAGTAGGAGATGACGTAGAAGTGGAGACGGCAAGCAGCACCACCCTTCATTTTGTGGTCACCGACGTCGAATCATATCAGTACCAAAACCTTCCGCTTGAGCGCATCTTTAACACGAGTGGGGGTGAATACCTTACCCTCATCACCTGCGGCGGCACCTGGGATGAAGTGGTGAAGTCGTATGACCACCGCCTGGTGGTGTATACAAAATTTATAAATTAATTTTACTACCTATAAAAGAAATAGCCCCCGCGACCATAAGGGCGCGAGGGCTTACATATCTACAGTCACCAGTTTCCGGTGGATCCTCCGCCACCATCAAAACCTCCTCCACCGAAACCTCCCGAATCGCCGAAGCCAAATGACGGAGAAAGGGAGGTGGAATCAGAGAGACTTGACGGGCTTTCTGATCTGGAGAAAGAGAGGTCGTCAGAAATAGGTAGATGCTGTTGTTCAGCCAGTGCACAATTGTCTTGCGCGTTATTGAGAAGGATCAAGAGAAGGATCCAGTTCAGGGACGAGGTGTCTCCAGTGTACATTGACTGAGCTTTGGCATACTGTTTCCGAGCTTTCCTTAGAGCAGCCTGCGCGCGCTTTGAAGGCGTTCCCTGGGCAAGCTTTTCTTCAGCCTTCTGTAGGAGTTCAGGTATCTGCTTCAGCAACTCTGGCACCTCTTTTTTGGCCTTCTCTGCTTTTTCTCGCTCCTGAGTGGCACGCCGTATGTCTTGGTGGATTCGAGAGATAAGGCTCATTACCTGTATCTCAATAGTATCCAGCTCATTTGCCTTTTCTTCCCAACTCGCTTTTAGTGCAGAGGAAGGATTTTGAAAGGAGCTGAAGTGAGTCTGGAGCGTCTCCAAAGAAGTCTTGCGTTCTTCTGCGGTGTCTGGGTTTCTGACGAGTCCTGCCGCTTCATTGAGAAGATTCTGCACACGAGTTTTTACATTTCGGACGTATGATCTATTCTGTGCTCGGACTATATGTAAGATAATTATCCACATCAATATAAACATCAACGCCACACACCCTAATGTTGCACAAAAATACATCCAGTCCTGTGGTTCTACATCAGCACCTTCATTCGACGTCCTCTCTCGAGTTGTTATGGGTATTGAGGTAGTTTGGTCCTTGGGTGGCGTTGCGTTGACTGAAGAATCAAACACGTGCTCGATAGCTCTGGTTCCACTAATAACGCCTTCTTGCATATTGCCCGCCCGAAAAGCAGGGAGGATTTCCTTGTCACGGATCTCGTCTGCGACCTCATCAGTGAGCTGTTCGCGAGAACCTCTCGCTGTTTGGATACGCATCTCGTGTTCCTGTATGTCGACCAGGAAGAGAATGCCATTATTTTTTGTCTCAGAGCCAATACCCCATTGACTGCCGAGATTGCGTGCATAAGAGGCAATTGGTTCACCGTGAAGGGTGGGAATCGTCACTACGGCGACTTCAACACCTGTCTTGTCCTTTAGGCCAGCAAGTTCGCTATTCAGCTGCGCCCCGACTCCTGGGGACAGGACATGGGCATAGTCATTTACAAACCCCGTTGCCTTGGGCAGCTCTTCCGCGTGGGCGCAAAGAGCAATTGAACCCGCAACGAGTAGGTTCGAAAAGAAAGTTTTCAACATGACGCAATTCCTTTCGTGTTATGGAAAGACCTGACAGCAGCCCATTTTATAACAATAATACTTATGTATGTCAAATACGTATTCTTTTCTGTGTTATAGATAATATAAAAGGCTCGCGAGCTAGTTTTGGCAGATGTGGTACAGTACACGCATAGCAGCTAACAGATCCCTATGTCGAAGACAATGACTTGTGCTGAAATGGGTGGACCGTGTGACACCGCAATAACCGCAGACACACAGGACGAAATGATGAGCAAGGGAATGGCGCACATGGAAGAGGTGCATCCTGAGATGGCCGCTGACATCAAGGCTATGCCGCACGATGATCCAAAGATGGTCGAATGGAACCAAAAGTTCCAGGCTGACTGGGCAAGCAAGCCTGAAGATGCTCCTGAAGAGGACGCTGCGCCTATGACAGCTCCTGAGGAGGCTCACGAGGAGGAAGAAATGGCGAGCTAGTTTCACTACTCCAACTTAAAAAACAAAACCGCGCAGCATGCTGCGCGGTTTTGTTTTTGTGCGGTGACCTCACGGGGAATCGAACCCCGATTTCCTGCGTGAAAGGCGGGCGTCCTAACCGTTAGACGATGAGGCCTTTCCTGTTTACCGGCTTACTATAAGCTTTTTATTATCCGGTGAACTTCGCACTACAATACCATAAGGCCTTAAAATTGAACACTTGGCTAGCAAGCGTATACTAATTGTATGCGCTATGATATTTCCGTTAAAAATAGAGCCTTAGCACTTCGACTAGAGGGTAAAAGCTATTCTTTTATTCAACGAGAATTAGGAATAGCTTCAAAAGGAACCCTGAGTGAATGGTTCAGAAATCTTGAGCTTCCTCCTCGTTCCAAAAATCTCCTTAAAGAAAATATGGAATTAGCTACCAAAAGAGGGCTATTACATTTTAATACTCAGCGTAAGAAAAGGATTTTAAATGAAAATAGTGAGGCATTTGATGAAGGAATACGAGATGTAGGTCAAATGAATGAAAGAGAATTAATGCTTGTAGGCGCTGCATTGTATTGGGGTGAAGGCACAAAGAGAGGAGGAAAAGGTAAGTCGAATCGTGTGATATTTACGAATTCTGAGCCAAAGATGGTGAAATTATATATGCGTTTCCTAAGAGAAATATTTGGAATAGCTGATGAAAAATTTGCTGCAGAACTACATTTGTACGAAAGTATTGATCATCTGGTTGCTAAGCAGTATTGGTCAGAGATTACAGGAATACCAGTTGCGCGATTTTGGAGCACTAATTTAGTAAGCCGCGCAAGTCAAAACAAGCGCCCTTTCAATCGATTGCCATACGGAACAATTGGTATACGAGTATCAAGTAGAACCTTATTTAATAAAATAATGGGAATGATTGAAGGTCTGGCAAGCTGCTAAGAGTGCGGTATAGTGCACAAACGGAGGAGTGGCTGAGTGGTCGAAGGCACCACACTCGAAATGTGGCGTACGGGTAACTGTACCGTGGGTTCAAATCCCACCTCCTCCGCAAAATAAGGAACGAAACGTGAAGCGCTACAGATTCTACTCTGTTACCGCAAACACCTTCTTTTCTAGCGCACCAAAGTCATAATCTTCCGGAAATTCCTTTTCAAAAAGTCGCAGAGCCGGCTCGCTCGCATATTCACCTTTTTGCTGCGCATAGTGCATAGCAAGAATCATTTCTTCAGGCTCACCAACGCAGTCAAGGGGCTTAAATCCTTCTATGCCGAGAATACGCTTTATCATGGGCAGATGCTTTTGCTGGGCGTACATATCAGCGCCGAACATTGATACTACGGTATTTTTTGGAAGAAATGCCGCAAAGCAGGCGAAAAGAAAAACGCATTTGGGGCATTCTCTGCACCAGTAGGGGGTGCGAAGGAAGCGCTGTTCAAGGCGCGAGAACCAAAAGTAGCAGTTGCAGCTAGTAACAATAGTAAGGTACTGAGGGTATTGAATAAACTGACGCACGATTTCAAGCTCACTAAACTTTCGCAAAAGGGAGTAGGTTTTAATGTCGGGCGTGATGAATTTCTGAATATAGTCATTTATCAATTTTTCAGCTTCAGAAGATTTACACCACTGGTGATTTACTTCAAGCCCCTTAAAGGTGAGATTACCACTATCGGCGCTTCGTTCATTCGAAAATACAATAGAGTCATAGCCAAGAAGCTCTGCGAGAAGTGTTGCCACAAATGTAAAGGTAGATACCGAAGGGTATGCGGCAGAGACCCGATGCAGTGCCGCGGGATAGGTGAGTCTCCAGTCACGAGCGCGCGTAACGCTGATAGTATCTGCTCCAACCACCGCTGCAATGCGTTCATGTGCCAGGGAAGGAGAGAACGCAAAAAAATCAAAAGGAACCCCTGAAGCCTTAAGCATTTCTGCAGAGAGCACGGAATCTTTTCCAGCCCCATGTAACAGGAGCGCTTTCGCTGGTCGTGGGAAAGAAGTTGCTAAAGGTGCTTGGAGTGAGTCGTTATAGGGAAAGTCTATTAGTCCTCGAAAATCCATTTGCATATGATAAAAATACTCACCCAT
Organism: Candidatus Kaiserbacteria bacterium; assembly: GCA_029288835.1. GTDB lineage: Bacteria > Patescibacteriota > Minisyncoccia > Phycocordibacterales > Phycocordibacteraceae > C7867-001. The sequence continues at coordinate 6,885 of JARIGN010000022.1, read as the reverse complement.
GCCATTGAGATACAGAGTGTTCCAAAATTTAGCTTGTTCTCGGGTGAGACTGAAACCTTCGATGTGTAGGGTTCGAGAAGGGTATACCGCCCAGTAATTTATACCGAGCATTATAAGGAGCGCTTGAAGTGTTGATTCTAGAACTTCTTGAGGCACCTTTGCCCATGCATCAGGCGGAATATTTTTGAGAAAAAGCCGGTCGGTATAGGTGCGCTTTTTTCCTGAGGCCAGAGTTACTGTATAGGTAAAAGAGAGAGTCGAAGTGAGCGTATCAACGTGGTAGGCTCCAAAGGTGAACGAGCTCGCGTGCGACATGTGCCTATCCTAGCATGGTGATAGGTTCCTTGACTCTGCAAAAATCAGCGCTATGGTTCACCTTGGAGGTCACCATGGCGTACCTAGTACCGCTTGAAATACCGGCAAACGATAACCAAAAACTACCTGAGCACGAGGTGAGCACCTTTCTCTCGCAAGGCATGGCGGAAACGCTGGAGCGAGACGAGCTGGAATCGATCGCTGAAAACTTTTTTGGATCAACACGAACATACGAACCCTTTCCTCAATCCTAGACCGCCACGGCGGTCTTTTCCTTTACTCGGGCCTCTTGACTCATCGATAATAATACGTAAGGTGTCTTATGGAGGTGTGTATGAAAACGAGAAATGAAACACCACGGCGCAAGTCGGCTGGCCCCTTTCCAGAGTCCGCAAAGGCTCAGGTCGACGAAATACTGTATTCGAAGAGTCACTGGCGCAAAGAAGCAAAACGGCTATTCGGCGAGGAAAAGCTTCCGGCGCTTCACGATGCTCCGTGAGGATGAGCCCATTTGGGGTGTGCAAATGTTCGTTCCCTTTGAAAAAGGCGGGAAGGGGGAGTGGGTTGCCAATCCAACCCTAACCTGTCAGGAGGCTGAGGCAGAAAGCCTGGCCCGCGCTCGCGCAGCCCCCTTTCACAAGGGTATCTATCATCAGGTCGTCCCTAAAAGGCAGACCTTCTAAGCCACATCCGTGGCTTTTCTTTTTAGATATATTCCCTTGGTTCACCCTCGCTTTTTTAGGTATACTTTAGAGCAATGGCCTTTGCGCTTCCCAAACCCCAAGAATGTGTCGAATGCGGTGGTGAAGGCATCTATCATCGCTCTACGTATTTCCTCATCGCCATCGATGATTTTTTTGCCTCGCTCTTTACTTCTTCAGAAAAGCCTTCTTTTCTCGCAAAAGCTGCCGAAAAGTTTGAGAACTGGATTGGTCCCTATTTCTTGCGAGGGGCAGTAGCACTTGGTCTTGCCAAAAAGTATTCTCAACACGATGAGCACACGCAGCTCCTCGCGCAGATGCTTTGGCAGGAAGCCAATGCACGAGGAATAGAAATGTGGGAATGGCGGCTTTTTGACCTGCCACGCAATGTATTTCATGCGCGCATTCCCTATACTGATTCAAAAGGCAGAAAGCGCGAGCGTGTCATTGATTTTGAAGGTATTCCAAACCCTCCTGCTGGTGATGACCATGTGTGGTGGATGGATAATAAGGCAAAGCTAAAGGAGGAATTTATGAGGCGTGGCTTACCAGTGGCAAAGGGAGGCTCGGCAAAAACTGAAAAAGAAGCTCTGGAAATACATCGCCGTGTTACGCCGCCCGTGATTGCGAAGCCTCACTCTGGCTCCGGCTCACGCCACACCACGCTCCATATTGCGGACGAAGCCGAGCTTTTGCAGGCCTTTCGCGTAGGGAAACAGGTATCACCCCAAGTGGTTATCGAGGAAGAGCTTGTGGGCCCTGTGTACAGAGCTACGTGCGTGGACGGGAAGTTTGCCGCTGCACTGCGCCGCGACCCGCCTTCGGTGGTGGGGGACGGAGTGCATACTGTTACAGAGCTCGTGGAAGAGGAAAATAAGAATCCGCAGCGTGGCGGTCCCTATTTCTCAAAGATACAGCTCAATGAGAAGGCAGCGGAAGAACTGAGATGGCAAAAGCTTACGCTCGAAAGCATTCCACCGAAAGGGCAGCGAGTCTATTTTCATCAAAAGGTGAACTGGAGCGTGGGGGGTACGACGGCGGATGTCACCGATGAAACGCATCCAGAAAATATTGAGCTTTTTGAAAAAGCAGCGCGCGAGCTGAAAGCGCCTATCGTGGGGATTGATTTCATCATCAAAGACATTTCAAAAAGCTGGAAGGAGCAGGAGCGGTGCGGCATTCTCGAATGCAACTCAATGCCCTTTTTTGATAATCACCATTTGCCGTATGAAGGAAAGCCGCGGAATGTGGCTGCGCTGATCTGGGACATGGTTACTCCCCCCAGCACAAAATAGCCTTTGCCGTGTGCTCTCCGGGGCCGCTTGGCCATGTCTTACACACGGCAAAGGCTATTTTGTGCTGGCTAGGCTGCTGTCTTCTTTACCCAAAGGTAGATGTCCTCGAGGGCCTTGACGGCGTCGCCTGCAGCAATGTTGTTTTGGTGATAGAGTTCGTCGGTGCAGTCACCGGCAGCCCAGATTCCTTCTACGCTCGTGTGCTGGTTCTTTGGATCGGTCACGACGCGGTTGAAAGCGTCGAGGGTGACGACCTCTTTTGCGAAGTCAGTGTTTGGAATAACGCCGATCTCAACAAAGATACCCGCCACAGGAAGTTCACGCTGCTCACCCATTTTTGAATTCTTAATTACTAAGCCGCCCACGAAGTTGCCACCGGTAGCGGGGTTACCTTTTACTTCGACAGGCTCAGTTTCGGTAAGGATGATGGCGTTCGGGTGTGCCTTTACTTGCTCGACCGTGCCAGGATCTGCCTTAAATTCTGCAGAGCGATTGAGGAGCGTGACGGTCTTACAATAGGCAAGAAGCTGGAGGGCGCTCTCAAAGCCCGCGTTGCCGCCGCCGATAACCACCACGTCCATGCCGGCAAAGAGCGGCCCATCGCAGGAGGCACAATACGTGAGGCCTTTGTTCTCAAACACATCGGCACCGGGAACGGGGAGCTTGCGGCGACCCGCACCTGAGGCTATAAGCACGGCTTTCGCGGTAGCAGTCTTGCCGCCTTTTGTGGTGACCGTAAAAAGGATGCCTGAACCTTCTGCTGATGCTTTAGTAAGCTGTGTGACCCGATCCTCGAGCGTGGTCACCCATTCACCCTTGTATGCCTCTAAATGGGCCTTCAGCTGCTTGCCAAGCTCTACGCCGGGGATCTTTATCGTGCCGATCCAGTTTTCCACTCCCTCCGAGACGGTGCTCTGCCCGCCAAACTCCTCAGCAATGAGGAGCGTCTTCAGCTGCTTACGCGCCGCATAGACACCTGCCGCGACACCTGCCGGCCCACCGCCTATAATGATCAAGTCGTATTCCGGATTCATGAGATTTCAATAACGAGTATAAGAGCAGTATAGCAGAAACAAAAATACCCCAGAAAAGTGTGTAAGACTCGGCCAAGCGGCCCGGAGCGCACACTTTTTGGGGTATTTTTGTTTCTCCCTATTTCTTATGCCTGCGCAAAAAGCTTGGAATCGCACCCCACGTATCATCTTCGTCTTCGTCAACGCTCGGTGGCGTAATCATCTCATTGTCGATGCGACGCTGCGGCTGGGCAGTGACAATAGGTTCAGGAGTGCGGCGTGAAGGAGGCTGCACCGGCGTTGTAGGGGTTGGGTCAACCGCTTCTTCCTTTATATTCTCACGAACTGGCTCAGGAAGGATCTCTTCACGGCGGCTGCCGAGGAGGCCGTCACCAAAAACGCTGCGCTTAATCTCCTGCTGCTCTTTTGGCTCCATCGCGAAAAGGGAACGCTCGATACCGCCGCTGTTTGTCTCGCCGCTTGCGCCTTCAGGGAAGCCGGTTGCGATCACGATGATGCGGATCTGGCCCTTCTTAAGCTTCTCGTCGCGCATAATACCAAAGATAACCTTTGCCGAGTTATCAACGGACTCACCAATAACCTTTGCCGCTTCCTGCACTTCGAGTATGCCGAGGTCTTCTGAACCAGCAACCACGAAGAGAATACCCTTTGCGCCATTGATAGAAACGTCGAGAAGCGGGGAGTTGACGGCCTGCGCTGCTGCGTCGCGTGCACGGTTGTCGCCTTCGGCAATACCAATACCCATGAGTGCAGGACCTGCGCCTTCCATGATGGTCTTCACGTCATTAAAGTCGGTGTTGATTTCACCTGGGGTGGTGATGATGTCTGAAACGCCTTCCACTGCCTGGCGAAGGATTTCATCACAAAGGGCAAACGCGTTCTTTGCGCTCGTCTGGGCCTCAACGATAGCGAGGAGCTTGTCATTTGGGATGATGAGGTATGCGTCTACTTCCTTTTTCAAGTCTGCAAGTCCTTTTTCTGCGATTACATTGCGGGCTGCGCCCTCAAAAGCAAAAGGACGTGTCACGACCGCCACAGTGAGCGCACCCATTTCCTTGGCGATCTTTGCCACGGTTGGCGCTGCACCAGTTCCGGTGCCACCACCCATGCCGCAGGTTATGAAGACCATGTCTGAGCCTTGGAGTGCCTCCTGGATCTCCTGGCGAGTTTCCTCAGCAGCACGGCGGCCGAGCTCTGGGTTCATGCCGGCACCGAGCCCATGGGTGAGGTTCTTGCCCATGTGGATCTTGCGCTTTGCGAGCGAACGATGGAGGTCCTGCGCATCAGTATTTACCGCCACGAACTCAACTCCCTTCACTTTGGAGTTGATCATGTGATTGATGGCATTTCCTCCGGAACCACCGACGCCTACCACACGGATGCGGGCGAAGGTTTCGATTTCTGGAGTGACGCGTTTAGACATACAGCTGTTGTGATTAAAGGGCCCGATAACACAAGTATCATACTACAGCTGTCAACTATGCAAATATTGACAAGGTGGGGCGTTGTGCTCATTTAAATCCCCACTATTCATAAAAAAAGAGGCTCTGCACGCAGAGCCTTAGTGATTTGAGCGGTCTTGAGTGCCGCGTCTTGCACACCACCAAACGGCGAACAAGCCAAAAGCAAGCGTGAGAGCGCCCCACTTCACTCGGCTATCTGTAGCGGTGGAATAATGTGCTCGGTCAGTGCCCACAATATGAGCATAGGCAGCGGCTGCCCAACTGAACGCCCCTTGAATTTCTTGCGCCGCATACTCGATAGGCGTCGTCACGTCCTCCTCCCTTCATTCTATGAGGATTATATGAATATAACGCTGCGTATAAAATTCACAACGAGCGTAGGTGCATAACGCGTTGAAGCGTTATGGCATGAACTGCTTGAAAAAACCGCGGACAGAATCGGTGAGTTCGCCAAAAGAAAAATCAGAGGAAGATTTTTTGCTGGAGGTTTCGGTGTCGCCGGTGAGTCCCCATAGTGCAAGGCCATATGCTACTGCCCAGGACGCATCGCGCACTTTTGCTTCAGGAGAAATTTTAAGGTCAGCAACTTTAGACGGAAGCGCGAGGCTATTCTTTGCAATGTCCGTGACAAGGCTTTGGCCCGAGCCGCCGCCCGAAAGGATAATACCTGCAGGAAGCATGCCGCGTTTATTAATGGCCCGGAGGTGCTTATCAACCTGTTCAAACATCATCTTAAAGCGGCCACCAATGATGTCCTCGACTTTGCGGCGGGAATACATAGCACCGCCGAGGCGCCCAAGCTTGATGCGCTCAGCGTCTTCGAGGGAAATCTTAAAGCCAAGGGCGAGGTCGTCGGTGATGTGTGAGGAGCCGATAGGGAAGACTTTGACCGAAAGCGGCACACCCTCATCCCAGACCACGATGGAGACTGTCTCAGAGCCGATATTTGCAAGCACGCAGCCTTTCATCTTTTGGTCTTTGGAAAGTGTCACATAGGAGCCGGCAAGCGGGGAAGCCATCTGGTCTACCACTTCCACATCCGCTGCTTCGAGCACGGTATTTAAACTTTCTGCATGCTGCGTGAGGCACGTCACAAAAAGATACTCCACATGGAGGCGTGTTCCTTTAAGGCCAATCGGCTCGCCCATAGTTTTGTTGCCATCCACCACATACTCAAGGGGAATCTCGTGGAGCACGGTGCGGTTAATAAAGCTCGGGCGAGCTGCTTCGCGCGCCATGGCCAGCGCGTTCGCAATATCGAGCTCGGTTATTTCTTGGTCAGCTCGTGAGATGACGCTTTCGCCGCTCGAGCGTACTTCATCAAGCGAAACGCCTCCCACGGCCAGGAAAGCATGCTTGATAGGGAAGCCGGTTGTGTTTTCTGCCTGGGACTTTGCAAGGCGCACGCTCATCGCTGCATCAGCAGCATCCACCACATAACCTTGGCGCATGCCCTGGGTTTCGGCGAGACCGGTACCGATGATCTGCACGGCGCGGCCGCCACCCTCTGCCACAACCTCTTCAACCACCACCACCTTTGTCTGGTGGGTGCCGAGGTCAATACCGGTTGCAATGCGTCGTTGTGCCATAGCTAGGTTAGTGCGCGCGTTCGCGGCGACACATCATCATAACTGAAGTCGACGCCGGTGAAGCGTTTGAGAAAGGTACGTTCATGTCTTTCCATTGTAGTGCCGTGTCGCAGTCCTTTCAAATGCAGTAAACCGTGGATAAATAAAAAAGCGACAAAATTCCGGTAGCTGAGGTCATAGGAGCCGGCCTGGCGTAGGGCTACGGAAGGGCAGATGATGATTTCACCGGAGCGCTCTCCTTGGCCGGTTAGTCCGGTGGTTTCATAGGAGAGAACGTTTGGCACATAGTCTTTCTTGCGGAGCTGGCGGTTTAGATTTTGTGCGCGGCGCTCACCAACAAAGACGAGCGAAATTTCCCAGTCTGGAAGAACAGTTTTTGCTATGCGGTCATAGGAGAACGCCGGGATGCGATGCGCCCGGGTAAAATTACGTACATCGAGCGAGGAAGTCATAGATTCATCATAACAGACTAATTACAGAAAGGCGCC
>JARIGN010000011.1 GCA_029288835.1 Candidatus Kaiserbacteria bacterium | reverse complement strand
GCCGAAAATCCTTCCGCGAGCGTCCGATAGAAAGCTCAATCATGCCCTTTCGCTCTTTCGGCACTCCATACACAAAGGCTAAGTAGGTCTTGTGCACTTCCCTGTTCTGGAATGCCTTCTTATAAAACGCATGTGCTTCGGGAGTCTTGGCAAAGATGAGCACGCCGGAAGTTTCGCGGTCGAGGCGATGCACGACGCCGGGCCTCGTGAGCTCGCTGCCGTCAGGCATGCGCTGCGTTTCGCCGACATCACGCGATGCTGGGTAGCGCGCTGCGAACCAGTCGCTCGCCGTTTGACCGGTCTTTTCACCACGCGTCTCTTCCCTCCCATCAGGATGCGTCATCATCCCCGACGGCTTGTCGATCGCAACGATGTGCTCATCCTCATAGAGAATGGTTGGCTCTAAAACAGTTTCCATCTAGCTACGCTATCACATTACGCACCAAAGCGCCTTTGTCGCTGCGCGTACTGCGCGAGTATGTCCTTGAATTCTTCTTCGGAAAAATCCGGCCACTTAGTGTCGGTAAAAAATAATTCTGCATATACGGACTGCCACGGGAGAAAGTTTGAAAGGCGCTTTTCACCGCCCGTGCGAATGATGAGGTCGGGGTCGGCAAGGCCAGCGCTCCAGAGCGCTTTGCTAAATTCTTCTGCAGTTACCCTTCTGCTTCGATCAAGCGCATTTACCGCGGCAAGTATTTCTTCCCGCCCGCCATACGACAACGCAAAGACCAGCGTTCCCTTTTCTCCTCCCTTTGTTTTCTCTTCTATCTCGACAATCTTTTCTTGGAACTTTTTTGAAAATTTATTTCGATTCCCTAGTACTCGTATTTTTACATTCTTCTCCTGCGCGTCCTGAATCCATTCGTCAAAAGAGCTCTCCAGTAAATTAAGCAGGAACGATACTTCTTCCGGGCTCCGCTTCCAGTTTTCACTCGAGAAAGCGTAGAGCGTAATTTCCTTCACGCCGGCATCCTGCGCCCACGTAAGAAGGTCTTTAATTTTGTCGCGCCCTTGTATATGGCCCCCAAACGAATCAAGGCCTTTCTCTTTTGCCCAACGGCGGTTGCCGTCCATGATGATGCCGATGGCGTGGGGAACTTCTGACATATACAGTGAATACCGCACTGTACCACAGGAGGTTACGCTGCTGGTTACTTTTAAAAAACCGAAGAATATAGTATCCTGCCAACATGCGGGCTTAGCTCAGTTGGTAGAGCACTCGATTTACACTCGAATGGTCGGGGGTTCAAGTCCCTCAGCCCGCACCAAATATATTGAATCGCTCCTTACAGGAGCAGTGCACCATATGGTGCCCTCACCAGGAATCGAACCTAGATCAAGAGCTTAGAAGTCTCCTGCTCTATCCATTGAGCTATGAGGGCATCTTCAACACTAACTTCCCGGAAGCGATGGGTCAACGAAGTGGTATAGCTGCTGGTAGTTATGTTCTTCGGCAGCTCTCTTTTGGAAGAGCGCCTGCACCTGCGTTATCTCCGTTTGAATGTCATCGGCCTGGGCCTGGGTAACGGTCGGTGTTGCAACCTGCTTCTGCGTTTGGAGCTGATAAAAGAGTGCAATTTCCCACAGGACGCCGAGCACGAAAAGAATTGCGGCGATGCCGAGCAACACGAACCAGTCACGCACCGGACGAATGCGCTCGCCATAAGAGAAAAGCTTTTTAAGTGAATTTAGGGAGAGGAGATTTTTCATGGTGAAGGTGTTGGGCCAGGAGTTGAGGATGCGGTATGGGAACTCGTCGAAGTCGTGCTGCTTGCTGTGATATTTTTCGAAGGTGCTGCAGGCGGAGCGATACTATTTGCCGGTGCTGAGCTTGTTGCAGTGCTTGGAGTCTTAGTTGAAGGGGTGGTGGTTGCTTGTGAGGCTTGTGTTGCCGATGGCTGGTTCGTCGTTGGTGGAAGGCCGAAGGTGTTGAGCTCATTGAGCGGTGTTGCGGTCGAAGACGTGCTGCTGGTTGACGTACCTGTTTGTGCACCCACGATGAAGGTTGCCGTTGCATTCCAATTTGGCAGCGCTGAGCCTGGTGCTGTCGTGCCTCCCGCTGCAGATCCGGAACCTAGACTGAGTGAGGTAAGAGAAACATTGTACGGTTGGAATTCAAACGCACCGATCGTGCGAAGTACCGAATCAAAGGTGCCACTAATGGAAAGTGAAAGATCAAGCGTGCCGTAGGGGTCACCAGGGTTTGCAGAAACCGAAGCAACCTGTACTGAAGAACCAAGGAAGGTGCCGAGAGACTGAAGACTCTCAAGAAACGGCACGACGTTAGTCGTAGAAACAAAGTACTGCCCGACTGCTCCTTGCTCAGTACTAAGCGTCGCGAGCTCTGTTTTTGCTTGGGCTGCCTGCACTGTTGCATTATTCTGCGCCGCAATCTGTGATTCGAGCTGGCTCGCCTTCGTGCCTTCTGCCTGTACGAATGAATAAAAGATGCCATACACCACGAGCGTTACGGCCAGCAGGCCGAGCGCGATAAAGAGATTCAGAAAGAGAGAGCGTTTCATGGACTATGGCGTAAGGCTGCCGGTGAGCGTTATGGTGAACGGAATCGCGTTCTCTTTCGCATACACACTAATAGGCAGGTCTGCATTTGAAACATACGGAAGGCCGCTTAGCGCTGAATCATAGCTGCGTAGGTCTTCGCGCGTGTCGGAAACACCCGTGAGTGCCATGGTAGTGGGGCTGCCCGCATGACTTGGCGTGAAGGTCACCGAGGAAAGCGTGATGCCTTTATGCGGAACCACGAGTATCGCACGGAGCGCGGTGCTTGCTGCGGGCGTCTTCCCTGCCGTGAGGAGATAATCGGACTCGCCTTTTAGTGCACTCAAAGCCTTTGAAGCTTGCTGCTCTTCTGCCGTTGCATTTTGTGCCGACACTTTCGCAAGCTCCTGCGTGTTGGATGCGACGCGCTGCCGTTCAACGAGATATGTCGGCACGAGTAGCACGCACTGAATGACCATGATGCCAATGAGGATCCAGAGCGAGACAGTAGCGAGACGCAGCAAATAGGCTTGGCGGAATGCTTTGTTTTGCTGCGGCGGTATGAGGTTGGTGAGTTCAGAGTCCATAGGAGTATAGTGCGCGATTAGGGTACGTATTCACGCAAGGCGAGGCCGATCGCCGTGCCATACGCGAGCGACTCGGTGTAGTCGAGCGGCGGAAGCCAATGCTCGCGCGGTGCGAAATTAGTGAAGACATCACCAAGCTCCACCGGTACTTTAAGCGCCGTCTCGAGGTATTCTGCGAGTCCGCGAATTGATGCATTTCCACCCACCAAGAGTGCGCGGGTAATTTTCTCATAGCCTGAAGTGGTAGCCTGGCGAGAGTTCCAATACTCGACGCGCTTCAGGATTTCTTCGCGAATGACCGCCACCGTTGAAAGCATAGCCGCAACGTATTCATCATTGCCAGGACCGGGTACGAGGCCGCTGTCGATCTTCACCTGCTTAGCCTGCTCTTCCGTCACGCCGAAATATTTCTGCACCGCGAGGGTGAGTGCGTGGCCACCAGTATCGAGCGTGGTCGCAAAGCGTGGCAAGCGCGCGGTCACCACGAGCAGCTTTGTGCTCGACTTTCCAATATCAATGATGAGAACGGTCTCCTGGCTACCATGCGGGAGGAGCGCGCGCGGCAGCGCGAACGGTTCGCCTTCGATAGCACGCACCATCACGCCTGCACTTTCAAACGTCGCTATCGTTTCATCAATCACGCGGCGGGCACAGCCGAGTCCTACTACCTGCACCTGGTTTCCATCCGTATGAAAAGGCACGATATCAAAAGAGACGTCAGCAGGCGGAAGCGGCACGTATTCATCAAGGCGCTGCTCCACCTTAGTGCGCCATTCAGTTTGGTTGATTCCTTCCACGGTTGCTTCAAAAAGATAGCCACGAGACTCGCGAAGTGCTGTATTCGCAAGCTTTATGTGCGTTCCATTAAGTGCGCGAGCGAGGAGCTGCGCTGTCTCCTGCTGGTCGACGACGCCGGGCGTGGAGGTCACCGGAAACTGCAGATCACGAAAGGTACCGAGCTCGAGACCATGGCCTTTCTCGACGAGCGTTACCACCTTCACACCACTCACCGAGAGATCAACGCCGGCTGTTGGAAGCGCGAGATAGCGCGGAGGTGCGAGCTGTATTTCAAGCTCGCGGGTGAGAAAACTGCGAAGCGGATGGTTCCGTTCTGTAAGGGACATTGCCTACAGTATACAATGCGAAATCGTTAGTGTGCGCTTGTACCTGGTGGAACAGGCCTATCAGGAGTAAGAAAAGCAAACGTGTCGCCTTCGCCTACGGCAAAGAGCATGCCGTTCGACTCAAGACCTTTGATGGTGCGTGGCTGAAGATTCGTCACGAAGGCGAGCTGCTTCCCCACCAAGTCTTCCGGCTCGTTCACATAGGCGTTAATGCCGGAAACAATTTGGCGCGGCACGTTTTCACCTTCTTTATTTTTCTCGCCGAAATCAATAATAAGGCGCAGAAGCTTGTCGGTTTCGGGGACGCGTTCCGCAGAAAGTACGGTACCGACTTTCACTTCTACTTTTGCAAATTCAGCAATGGATATTTTTGCCGTTTCTTCTTGTGGTGTCTCTTCTCGAGGTGTTTCTTCCATTACTCGATAGTATCATCAAATTCTTCTGCGGGAACGTTGGTGCGCGAGAGGTAGCTGGTGAGGATGAGCGCGGCGGCTGAAGCGTCGACGGCTGCGTTGCCGGGCGTGTACACGCCCTCGGGATCCCGCCGCGCTTCCTGGGTGGTGAACATCTCCGGCTCCCACTCCACGCGCACCGAGGTGGTACGTTCGAGGTCGGCGGCGAAGGCCTTGGCCTTCGCC
>JARIGN010000003.1 GCA_029288835.1 Candidatus Kaiserbacteria bacterium | reverse complement strand
GCGCTTCACAGCGCGGCCACTTTTTTATTACATCAATAGTTAAAGTATTTCAGCACAGACGGTGCGAGCACATAAAAACACCCTGGAGTTGCCTTGAATGGGCTCGCAACTCCAGGGTGTTTTTATGTGCTCGCTTATGTTTTAGATAAACGTCAACGCCTTCCCTGCCTGCCCTGCACGACCGGTGCGGCCGATGCGGTGCGTATAGTCTTCATACGTTGCCGGAAGGTCATAGTTGATCACGTGTGAGACACCGGAGATGTCGAGGCCACGCGCGGCGACGTCCGTCGCCACGAGCACCTGCACCTGATCCTGCTTGAAGAGCCCGAGCGCCTTTTGGCGGCGGCCGTGGGTCTTATCGCCATGGATAGAGTCGGCACGAATGCCCTGCATGTTGAGGTCGCGCGTGAGACGCTCGACGCCATGCTTGGTGCGTCCAAAGACGAGTACCTTGTTAAAGGACGGGTCGCGGAGCATTTCCACAAGCACATCAAACTTTGACTGGCCGTTGCTTATGCGCACGACATCCTGGTCGATGGTGCGTGCGGTGTCGCGGGTCTTCACCGAAACGCGCGCCGGCGAATTCAAGAACTCATGAATGAGTCCTTCGATTTCGCGCGAAAGCGTAGCCGAGAAGAAGAGCGTGTGTCGCTCTTTGGACATCTGCGACATAATGAAGCGCATGTCCTGGATGAATCCCATGTCGAGCATGCGGTCTGCCTCGTCGAGTACGACGGTCTGGAAGACCGAGAGCTCGAGCTCGCCCCGCTCCATGAGGTCCTTAAGACGTCCTGGAGTGCCGATAACAAAGTTTGGTGTACGGCGAAGCACGCGAATCTGCGGAAGGATATTTGCACCTCCCACGCAGCATACGGCATTCACGTTAAGGCGTTTTGAGAAGCCATAGAATTCCTGCTCGATCTGAAGCGCAAGCTCACGCGTCGGCACCATGATGAGTGCGCGCTGGCTACGGTCCTTGAGTACTTTGTTGATAAGGGGGATAAGGAATGAGGCAGTCTTTCCAGTACCGGTGTTTGCGATACCCACGATGTCATTACCCTCAAGCACGAGTGGGATAGATTTATCCTGGATCGGTGTTGGGGTGATATAGCCGCGAGCCGCAATGTTGTCCTTGAGTACCTGCTCGATGTTGAAATCCGCAAATTGGTGCTCGGGGACAAACGGTGCCTCGTCGCCCATAGGCTCAGCCTTGTTAATGAGCTTTGAGAGGTCGACGTTCATTTCCTGGAAGCCGCGCTTGCCGCCGCCAGAACGGGAACCTCCAAACGAGGATCCACCTGAGCGAGAGCCGCCACGTGAACTAGAAGAATAGGAGCGTGAGCTTCCGCCACGGGAGTAGCTTGAAGAACCACGGTCGCCAGAAGCGCCGCGTCCACGGTATGAACTGCTCGAGCCGTTGCCCGAGTTTGATGAATAAGAGCGTGAACCCGTGCTAGAGGAACCGCCTGAACGTGCCTCTGATGCGCGATGGGAATCGCGTGAAGGGCGGTTTGCATCGTGCGGCATGCGCGCTCCTGCCGGAGGGCGCTTACCATCGATGCGTCGAATATACGTTGTTGCCATTTAGTTGAATTAGGCGCGGATATGAGTGCCGGGAGAGCAGCGAGCTGCGCTAGAGGTAGGCACTTGTCGCAAAAACGCGCGATTGAGTGTATTAATCACGACTCGAATGAGTTCGTACCGATCTCGAGAGTTTGCAGGCCTGTGGCTCTTGCGCCATTTTTTGTGCCTGGTCCTGAGCGACTCTCAAGACAGTAAACAAAGGAGAACTGGTTAATTACAGAATAGCATAGAGCACGAATTTTGCAAGGGTCTTAGTAAAATCTTGAAATAGAACTGTAAAATATAGCAGTGCTTGACATATTTATACTTTCGTGTATCATATTGGTTACCTTCACGCGGGAGGTATGTACCTTCTGCATCAGAACGCCCTAGGAGGGGCATTCCAATGTCGCAAGACGTCATCCAATATCGCGAAAAGCCCGTGGGTCCCGCCATGGACTTGACGGCCTCCGGCTCGCACGAGCCCGGGGATCAGGGTCCCTGGACCCGGAACCGCATCGCCTCCCTACTCGCGGGAGGTGCCCTGCTGTCACTGCTCGCGATCCTGTTCATCGGCCTGTGGCACCACCACAAGCCGGCTCCCGCCATCGCCTTCGCGCCGAGTGAAGCCACGGGCTTCTTCATCGGCGCGGGCGGTGACTCGCCCGAGCGACACGGCTTGTCGCACGAGGCGGCGCTCGCCCTGAGCGCCCGCTTCCAGGTGCCCTTCGTGGCCGTGAGGCCTGGAGCTTCCTGGAAGTGGCTGTCGCCCCAACAGGCGCAGCGCTACCTCATCCGCCCCCGGCGGATGACCCTCCCAGTATGTACGGGAGACTTCCTGGACCCCTCACATGGGATCTGGAAGCCGGCGCCAGGGACGCCGGAGCTCGCTCAGCGGGCAAAACTCATCGAGCAGAAAGGCTCGAGAAACTTCTGCGCTCGTCACTGACAGCGCAGGGGTATGAGTCCCTTCAACTCTGCCTCCGCAACTTCACTGTTGCGGAGGCTAAATTTTTATCTATCTCCATTAACTTGGAATAATTAGTTACCCCCTTCGCTTACGCGTCGCAGCTGCCTTCTTTGCAGAAGCCTTGTGTGCAGCTTTTGGACGCGCTGCCGAGGCCGCTCCTCCTTTCTTTCCACCCTTTGCGCCTCCCTTCCTTCCGCCTTTCTTCATAGGTTCATGGTTTTCCTTGCTTGCTGGCTTACCTGAACCACCCTTTCGCCCACCGCCCGAGATCTTGTTTTCTGTAGCCCAGGCCCGGCGCTCTGCTTCCTTCTTAGGGACGCCGCGTTTTTCATAACCCTCTTCAATATGCTCGGCTTGGCGCTTTTGCTTGGCTGAATATTTTGACTTATCTCCTCGTGGCATAGATTTTTTCGTTACCGAGTAAAAGGCATATGCTCGTGGAAACCTCCTGCAGCTTTCTAAAGCCCCTTATACCACAGGCTTTCCCTGAATGAGTCGCACGACGATGAGTACGAGCGCGATCAAAAGAAGGATATGGATGAGACCGCCGAGCGTGTAGGCCGTGACGACTCCGAGAAGCCAGAGAATGATGAGAATGACTGCGATGGTGATGAGCATAGGCGTAAATTAAATTAATACTTTTCTATTTAACGCTTCAGCTCGTGAAGTATAGGTGAAAACCGCAGAGAGGTGCTGCGGTTTTCATTTCATGTATTCCCTATTTCCCTGCTGCCTTGTTGCGCGCCTTTACACGTTCGCTTTCGTTAAGGTACTGCTTGCGGAGACGCACGCTTTCCGGAGTGATCTCGAGGTATTCGTCTTCAGCCATGATTTCAAGGCCGCGCTCAATGGTGAGCGTGAATGGCGGGAAAAGGTTGATCGCTTCATCATTTCCGGAAGAGCGGACGTTCGTGAGGTTCTTGCCCTTTGTCGGGTTCACCATCATTTCTTCGCCCTTTGAGGTATTGCCAATAACCATTCCCTCATACACTTCCGTCGCAGGAGTAATGTAGAGCGTGCCGCGCTCCTGCAAGCCCCAGAGTGCATAGCCAAGAGCCTTTCCTGGAGCCATGGAGATCATGGAGCCTACCTGACGCTTCTTGATTTCGCCGGCATATGGCTTGAAGCCAATTACTCGTGAAGAAAGGATGCCTTCACCCTTCGTATCAATAACGAACTGATTGCGATAACCAAGGAGACCGCGCGTTGGTCCTTCAAGAAGAAGACGCACCTGATTATCATTTTGGGTGAGGTTCTGGAGCACAAAACCACGAGTACCGAGGCGCTCAATGATGGTTCCCTGGAATTCGCTTGGTGTGTCGATAGTGACCTCCTCAAACGGCTCAAGCTTTTGGCCTGCCTCTTCCTTAATAATCACCTGCGGCTGCGAAACCTGCACTTCATAGCCGTTGCGGCGCATGTTCTCAAGGAGAATTGCGATATGGAGCTCGCCACGACCGGAAACCTTGAACGCATCAGGAGAAACAAAGTCCACCTTAAGGCCTACGTTCACTTCTAGCTCGCGCTCGAGATACTCACGAAGCTGGCGGCTGGTCACATACTTACCTTCGCGTCCTGCAAAAGGAGAATTGTTCACGAGAAAATTCACGGTGATGGTCGGATCATCAATCGCGATAGCAGGAAGTGCTTCGGTTGTCTGGTCTCCTACAATAGTCTCGCCGATGTATATGTCAGGAAGGCCGGCAATGAGCACAATGTCTCCTGCCTGCGCTTCGGGCACGTCGACACGCTCAAGCCCTTTAAAGGTGAAGAGCTTCGTGAGCTTGCCGCTGCGGGTTTCAATTTCTCCGCTCGCGCTCTGAGATGCCGGCTTCTTTACAAAAACGTTCTGCGTTCCCTTTACGGTTCCCTCATATATGCGGGCGATAGCGAGACGGCCGAGGAAGTTATCATAGCCGAGGTTGAAGGCCTGAATGCGAAGCGGTGCTGCAATCTTCTCAGGAGTCGCTGCTGAGGGCACTTCTTCGAGGATAACGTCGAGGAGCGGCGTGAGGTCGCGAGAGCTGCCGCCATTGTTTGGCATGTCCTCAAGGGTGCGCGCTGCAATACCGTCGCGACCGATAGCATAGACGGTGGTGAAATCTGCCTGCTCATCAGAAGCACCGAGCTCGAGGAAGAGCTCAAGCACCTGCTCTTCTGCACGCGCAGCGTCTGCTGCCGGCTTATCAATTTTGTTCAGCACGACGATAGGCTTGATACCGAGCTCAAGTGACTTCTTAAGCACGAAGCGGGTCTGCGGCATTGGGCCTTCCTGCGCGTCAACAATCAAAAGCACCGAGTCAATGGAGCGAAGCACGCGTTCCACCTCAGAACCGAAGTCGGCGTGGCCTGGAGTGTCCACGATATTAATCTTTGTTCCCTTGTATTCGATGGAGGTGTTTTTTGAGTAAATAGTGATACCGCGCTCTTTTTCAATATTGTTGGAGTCCATCGTGATACCCTCGACTGCCGCGCCGGTCTGGCGCATCAAAGCATCCGTCAAGGTGGTCTTGCCGTGGTCCACGTGTGCGATGATGGCGATGTTTCGGATTTCCATAGGTAACTTGAGACAAAGATAGATAAATGAAAAGAGGCCGTGCGGCCAGTTATTTACAGAATACCTTTATATAGGTAATGCGTCAATATTGCTTCATATCCATGAGAAAAAGTATAGGCCTCGAAAGGCCTATTTTATGAGTCTCAAGTGCCGAATGGTTGTTTCAGTTTGCACAGAAGGATTCACTTCCGGTCGCGAACTCCGCGCTATGGTACTTACATGCTTAGACAGGTCGCCAACTTCCAGAAGCTTGAGCTTCCGCTGGTGATTATAGAGTCTCCACCACCCATCATCCTGAGGAACATAGCCAACGTTTTTATAGGAAAGCGTTTGGCGGAGAATTTCATATGCCTCAAAAATATCGGAAGCTTCGAGGCTGGCGACGGGAATGGGTTCCTGCTTTTCATTGTTTAGTTCAAGTACAACGTATGTACGCATTTCCCTTCCTCACTATCGAACCAGATTGAGAATAGTACATAAGTAATGAGTCGTGAAAAAAAAAA
>JARIGN010000010.1 GCA_029288835.1 Candidatus Kaiserbacteria bacterium | reverse complement strand
CCCGCCACGCATTGCCGAAAAGCTCGGTGAGATTGCGGAAAGCGTTGAGGTAGCTGGTCCCGGTTTTATTAATATTACGCTTTCTCCGCAAGCAATAACCAAAATGCTTAACGCAGCGCTCCCCGAAAGAGGAGACGAAAGTAAGCAATGGGGTAAGAATGCTGCACAAGACGGTAAGCGGGTGATTATCGAATACTCCTGCCCAAACCCTTTTAAGGAAATGCACATCGGGCACCTCATGAGCACTATCATAGGTGAGTCTATTGCTCGTCTCACCGAAGCATCGGGCGCGACCGTGTGCCGCGACACCTACGGCGGCGACGTAGGGCCGCATGTGGCGAAGGCGCTGTGGGCTTTGCAAAAAGCAAACGTCACTGAGCCCGCAACGGCAGAAGAAATTGGCAAGGCATACGCGCATGGCTCACGTGCCTATGAAGAGAGCGAAGAAGCGAAAGCAGAGATCGACACGCTGAACCAGGAACTGTATGCGGCGATTGATGCATGGACGGAAAACAGCCAAAGCTCGCCACTCGTGGAGCTGTGGCGAAAGGGCAGGGACGTTTCGGTTGAGGCATACCGTGAGCTATACCGCATCCTCGACACCCACTTCGACTACTATATTTTTGAAAGTGAGACCTCGCCCATCGGGATGTGCGTTGTGAAGGACAGCCTCGAGCGCGGCGTGTTTGAAGAAAGCGAAGGGGCTATTATCTATAAAGGAGAGAAAAAAGGCCTGCATACGCTCGTTTTCGTGACGAGCCGTGGAACCCCGACTTATGAAGCGAAAGATGTCGGTCTCGCATTTCTGAAAGAAGAACGCTGGCCTTCCGATGAGTCCATAATCATCACGGCGGCCGAGCAGGTGGGGCATTTCAAAGTATTTCTCGCGGCGCTCGAAGACATCGCGCCGCTCCTCGCCGCAAAGACGCATCACGTACCGCACGGTTTTCTCCGCCTCACCACCGGCAAGATGTCTTCGCGCGAAGGTAATGTGATCACCGCTGAGGCGCTCATTCGCGACATTCTCCAAAAGACCGCAGAAAAAAATGATGACCCACTCATTGCGGAGCAGGTGGCCATCGGTGCGATCAAGTATTCTATTTTGAAATCATCTGCCGGCTCCGACATCGTCTTTGATATGGAGAAGTCACTTTCGCTTGAAGGCGATTCAGGGCCATACCTCCAGTATGCGACAGTGCGCGCGAAGTCGGTGATTGCGAATGCTGAAGCTTCGGGAAGCGAGAGAAAGGAAGGTGAAGAACGCGAAAAAGGTGAACCATTCACGCTCGAGAGGCTCCTCATTCGTTTCCCAGAAGTGGTGCAGGAAGCGCAGAAGAACCTCGCACCACATACCATTGCGCAGTACCTCCTCCAGCTTACGAGCGAATGGAATTCCTTTTATGCGCAGGAGCGCATTATCGGAAGCTCAGATGAAGCGCGCAAAATTGAGATCGCAAAAGCATTCGTTACGACGATGGAAAACGGTCTCGCGCTTCTCGGCATACACGTTCCAGAAAGGATGTAATTTTGAAACTCAACGAGAAGCTCAGCAATGAGCTCAGCAGCAGGAGTGCATAAGGCTCTTGCGCGAAGTTCGCCCCAGCGGTATGTTCATACGATGGCCTTACCCATGGGGGATGAAGACCTACTGATCATTGGGGAGAATACCGTTGTGTAAGAGAATTCTGGAAATGCTGAAAGGCATGCCGGATCCATTTTCTCGGTGGAGTCCGAAGCTGGTTCCCCATACTCAGCTCGAGCTGTGGCCGGGCAACTTCCATAAAATAGCTGCAGAAGTTTTCTGGGGAACCCCAGAGGAATTAGCGAGCGCGGGAGTAGAATTTATCTTCGTTCGTCACGGCAGCGCTACGATCGCGTTAAAGCGAACGGAGAGCCACGAGGTTCTGAGACGAAAGTACAAGAGCTTCCAGCATCATGACGGGCAACTGAGCCTCGCCCGAAAGCTCATCCACTTTGCAAGCCATGCGAAGAGCCATCATGAGGCAAGGCTCCAGCGGCTCGACCAACAACAACGCGAGATGGAGGGCATACCACCTGCCCACGAGATTTCCTCTCCTACTTCACAACCAGACCTTCCGGTCTGAAATTTCCTGGTCGGCGCACCTCACCGTGCCCGACCTTTTCTTTTATCACGATATGGGGAAAACCATTTGCATACAGAACGGATGAGTTGTATCTTCATACGGTGGCATTCACAGGGGGTGAAGGCCCGGAAGAAGTTAGGGAGATACCACTTGAGCTATAACGCCCAAAAGAAGGTCGAGGATCTCTGCAATCGACTTCACTGCAAGTTGCGTAATCTGTTCAAGACCGCGTACAAGTGGGCTCATCAGAAGTACTGCGGGCGGGAGGTCGCTGCCGCCTTGCACAAGTATCGCAAGAAGGGTCATGTCCCTGACTGGGTTCTCGATTTCATCAACGGCGAGCACTACACAAAGCTCAAGGTTGCCTAAACCGAACACGTACATTTCCCAGCCGGCGCTTGCGCGCCGGCTGTTTCTTTTTAGGTCCCTAAGCGATAGGATAAGAAGAATGGAGGGTATAGAGCAATCAGACGCTGCAAAGCGCGAGGCAGAAACCCTTGCCTTCTGGCAGGAGCAGGGCATTTTCGAGAAGTCCCTGCAAAAGGACGCGCCCCAGGGCGAGTTCGTCTTTTATGATGGCCCACCCTTTGCGACTGGCCTTCCGCACTCTGGCTCGCTTCTTTCTTCGGTCGCGAAGGACCTCATTCCCAGGTATAAGACGATGCGCGGGTACCGCGTGCGTCGCCGTTGGGGCTGGGATACCCATGGTCTTCCGATAGAGTCACTCGTCGAGAAGAAGCTTGGCCTCAAGAACAAGAAAGAGATTCTCGCGCTCGGCATCGAAAAGTTTAACGAGACGGCACGCAGCATGGTGCTTGAGTATGTACACGACTGGAAACGCTATGTAGACCGCGTCGGGCGCTGGGTTGATTTTGATAATTCATACAAGACCATGGACGCGACCTTCATGGAAAGCGTGTGGTGGTACTTGAAGCAGATGAACGAGAAAGGACTTTTGTATGAGGGCCGCAAGGTGCTCATGTATTGTCCGCACTGTGAGACGCCGCTCGCCAAGGCGGAGATCGCGATGGACAACACCTACAAGGATGTAACCGAAGAAGCCGTGACTGTGCGTTTCAAAATTAGTGATCCTGCTGCACATGGATTGCCCGAGAATACTTCAATACTCGCCTGGACCACGACGCCGTGGACCCTTCCGGGAAATGTCGGGCTCGCCGTGGGGAAGGATATAGCCTATGGGCTGTATGAAAGAGAGAATGCCAGTGGTGTTGGTGTAGAGCATCTCATCGTGGCGAAGGAGCTTGCCGAAAAGAATGGTCTCAGTAATCTCGTGAAAGAATTTCTAGGAACTGCGCTCGTAGGTATTCACTATGAGCCGCTTTATAGGGTGGAGAAGGTGGCAGCGACTGAAGGGAAGAAGTGGGAAGTATGCGAGGCAGACTTTGTTACGGCAGAAGACGGTACGGGCATCGTGCATACGGCCGTGATTTACGGCGAAGACGACTACGCCCTTGGCCTAAAGGAAGGCCTGCCAATGGTACCGCTCCTTAATCCAAACGGCACCTACAACGATGACGCGCCAGAATTCCTTCGTGGCAAATACTACAAGAAGGCAGAGGCAGAAATAAAGGAAGATCTCGAAAACCGCGGGCTCATGTTTTCGCGCGCGATGAATACCCACTCATACCCGCACTGCTACCGTTGCGGCACGGCGCTCATATACAACGCCGTCTCCAGCTGGTTCATCAACATTCAAAAGATAAAAGAGAAGCTGCTCGCGGAAAATGAAAACGTCACCTGGACGCCGGCGCATCTTAAGCATGGCCGCTTCCAGCATAACCTCGACACCGCGCCTGACTGGACCATTTCCCGAAATCGCTTCTGGGCGACGCCGCTACCGTTTTGGAAGAATGCTTCCGGCGAAGTGACGGTCATTGGCTCGGTTGAGGAGCTCAAGGCGCATACGCAAAAGAGTGGCAATGAGTATTTCATCATGCGCCATGGCCATTCAGAAAAAAATATTGAGGGCATCTATAACACGCATCTAGAGAATGCAGAGAAATACCATCTCACCGAAGAGGGTGTTGCAACCGTACGTGCGAATGCGGAAGCGCTTAAGGAGCAGGGCGTAGTATTTGATCGCATCATTACCTCTTCTTTTGCCCGCACAAAAGAAACGGCCATGCTCGTGGCAGACATCCTTGGCATACCGCACGACCGCGTGCAGATTGATCAGCGCATGACGGAGCTGAATGTGGGTATCTATGAAGGCAAACAGTATGCGGAATATCATACGCTCTTCAAAAATGTGCAGGAACGCTTCACCAAAGCAGGGGAGGGTGCAGAAACGTTTAACGACGTGCGCAAGCGCGTTGGCGAGTGCCTCTACGAATTAGAAGCAACGCACAAGAACGAAAAGATACTCATTGTGTCCCATGGTGACCCGCTCCTTATGCTTTCCGTGGTGGCAAAAGGCGGAACGCCGGAGACATTTGAGACCTATGAGTATCCTGAAAAGGGTATAGTCCACAGGCTCGATTTCGTCCCGCTTCCGCATAACGCGCTCTATGAGCTTGACCTTCACTTGCCGTATCTCGACCAGGTGCAGCTGATAAATGAAAAAGGTGAATCGCTCACGCGCGTGCCTGAGGTGGTGGACTGCTGGGTGGAGTCTGGCTCAATGCCGTTTGCCGAGTATCACTATCCGTTTGAAAACAAGGAAGAGTTTGAGAAGCGCTCGCCGGGTGACTTTGTTTCAGAATACATCGGCCAGACCCGGGCCTGGTTCTATTACATGCACGCGGTTTCGGTTTCACTTTTTGGCCGGGCTGCCTTTAAGAATGTGGTGACGACCGGCACGATTCTGGCCGCAGATGGTGAAAAGGTTTCCAAGAGCAAGCAAAACTATACTGACCCGTACATTCTCTTTGATCGTTTCAGTGCGGATGCCTTCCGGTACTACTTGATGGCGAGCGTGCTTTTGCAGGCAGAAGACTTGGCCTTTCGCGATGACGATGTGAAGGAAGTGCAGAACCGTGTCGTGAACATGCTGCGCAATGTCCTTACTTTCTACCAACTCTTTAAGGACGAAATAAAAACAGAAACTTCAGGAGGTGCATCGGAGAGCGCGCCACCAAGCAAGAACGTGCTCGATCACTGGATCGTGAGCCGGCTCAATGAAGTGCTCGCGAACGCGACAGATGCTTTCGATACCTATGACGTGCCGCGTGCCGTACGCCCGATGCGAGAATTCATCGACGACCTTTCAACCTGGTATGTACGTCGCTCGCGTGACCGCGTGAAGGGAAGTGACGAGGAAGACAAGCAGGCTGCGCTCACCACGCTTCGCTTTGTGCTGCAGGAATTTTCAAAATGTATTGCTCCTGTGATGCCGTTTGTTGCAGAAGAAGTGT
Organism: Candidatus Kaiserbacteria bacterium; assembly: GCA_029288835.1. Classification (GTDB taxonomy): domain Bacteria; phylum Patescibacteriota; class Minisyncoccia; order Phycocordibacterales; family Phycocordibacteraceae; genus C7867-001. Next base: position 627 of record JARIGN010000010.1, on the reverse strand, counting down.
ACCAAGCAACAAAGCCGAGCGACGCTTCAGTTCCAGAGAGCGTGCACCTTTGTGTGTGGCCAGCTGCTAGCGCCGTGGACGCTTCACTCCATGAGGCGATGAAGGCCGTGCGCAGCATTGCTTCGGAAGCACTTATGCTTCGTCAGAAGTCGGGTATAAAGGTGCGCCAGCCGCTTGCCGCGCTCAAGGTGCCTGAGGCAGTATTGCAGCCGCTCAAAGGACCACATGAAGACAGGCTCCGCTCAATCATTGCGGAAGAATTGAACGTGAAAGAAGTTTCTGCAGAGAGCGGTGCGCAAGAGCTCGTGCTTGACACGGTGCTCACCCCTGCGCTCGTGCGGGAGGGAGACGTGCGTGAGTTTATGCGTGCGCTTGCGGATGCGCGAAAAGAAAAAGGCCTTACGCAGAAGGAGCAGGTGGCACTTATGGTTTCAGAAAATGCCCAGGAGCTGCTTGCAGGCGTGTCGCTTCCGGGCACGTCTTCGATTTCCTTTGGCCTTCCTGCCCAGGAGGAGGGAGGGGCTTCACAAAACCGAGTGTCTGTCTCTTCCGGCGAGATAACGTTCTCCTTTAATGCGGCATAAGTATGCGACACCCGCGATAGTGCTCGGCAGGACGGCGCTCGCC
>JARIGN010000033.1 GCA_029288835.1 Candidatus Kaiserbacteria bacterium | reverse complement strand
GCGCTATGCGCCGCGGCCTTTTCTTTCGATTCCGCCCTCTCTTTATGGTATCCTCTTCAATATGCCTGACTCAAACTCTGCCTCCCCCTCCCTCGCGGAAAAGCGCCACACCCTCGCCCATTTGCTTGCTGCAGCAGTCCTTGAGCGTTTTCCTCACGCAAAGCCAACCATTGGCCCGGCCATCGATACCGGCTTTTATTATGACTTCGACTTTTCCCTGCCGCGCGCTGAAGGCGAGCCTAGCATTAGCCCCGAAACCGGCGAGCCATTGCCCAAAAAGGTGAAGGGACCAAATGAAGCTGACTTGCTCGCTATCGAAGAAACCATGCGCGAGCTCCTCCCAAGCTGGACGGAAATGCATGGTGTGGAGATTTCAGAAAAAGACGCGCGGGACCGTTTTGCAAAAAATGAATACAAGCTTGAACTCATTGACGAAATAGTTGCGAAAGGCGAAAAGCTCACGCTCTATACCGCGGGAGACTTTAGCGACCTTTGCCGAGGTGGCCATGCAGAGCATCCTGCACACGATCTCGCAAAGGACGCGTTCAAGCTGGAGCGCATCGCCGGTGCATACTGGCGCGGCGACGAAAACAAGCCGATGCTCACCCGCATCTACGGCCTCGCCTTTGAGAACAAAGAAGCACTCGAGGCATACCTCGTGCAGCAGGAAGAAGCGAAGAAGCGCGACCACCGAAAGCTCGGCCGCGAGCTCGACCTCTTCACCTTCTCTGAGCTCGTTGGCTCCGGCATGCCGCTTTTCACGCCGCGCGGGAATATCGTGCGCTCAGAGATCATCAATTATTCGCGCGAGCTCAACAAAGAGCTTGGCTTCGGCGAGGTACACACGCCAAACGTGAACAAGGCAGAACTCTTCCGCATCTCCGGCCACTATGACCAATACAAGGAAGACATGCTTTCGGTACGCTCCCAGTATGTTGAAGACGAGATGTTTTTGAAGCCGATGAACTGCCCGCAGCACACCCAGATCTATGCGTCACAGATGCGCTCCTATCGCGACCTTCCTATTCGCTACTCTGACTTTGCCGTGCTCTATCGCGATGAGCGCCCGGGCGAGCTTTCCGGCCTCACCCGCCTGCGTGCATTCTCCCAAGATGACGGCCACATTTTCTGTCGAGAAGACCAGATAGAGGAAGAAGTCTCGAACGTGCTTTCTGCGGTGCAAAAAGCACTCACCACCTATAACGTCGGATATAAAATGCGCCTTTCCTTGCGAGACCCGAATAATAAGGAGAAATACATTGGAGACGATGAGACGTGGGAAAAGTCACAAAACATTATGCGTTCCCTTTTGCAACAAAAAAATATTGACCACTTTGAAGCTGAAGGCGAGGCAGCCTTCTATGGACCAAAGATCGACATCATGGCGATCGACGCGCTCGGCCGCGAGTGGCAGATCTCAACCATCCAGCTTGATTTCATCCAGCCAAGCCGCTTCGAGCTCGAATACACGGCAGAAGATGGCTCGCGGAAGACTCCGGTGATGATCCACCGCGCGCTCGTCGGCTCCCCCGACCGCTTCCTCGGCATCTTGCTCGAGCACTATGGCGGCGCCTTCCCTACCTGGCTTGCGCCCGAGCAGGTGCGCGTCCTTCCTATTTCGGAAAAGCACCTAGCATACTGCGGCGAAGTGGTGAGCATGCTTCGTGCGAAAAACATCCGCGCAGAGCTCGATACTTCTAACGAGTCCCTCGGCAAGAAAATCCGTGAGGCAAAGACGCAGAAGATTCCGTATCTCATCATCGTCGGCGACAAGGAAATGGAAGAGAAGAAACTCACCATTGAAAGTCGCGACCACGGAAAAATGGAAGGTGTAACTGCGGAGGAGTTCGCTAGCAAGCTCACCGAAGAAATTAAGGATAGAAAATAAAACGCGCTTGGTGTAGCGCGCTTCGCCTTGCGGCAAGTAGTTAGTCAAACACGTTTATGTGGGAAGCAGCATAGATTCTGATGAATCGTTTTCGCTCTGCTTCGCTTTTCAATTCTCTACACCATATCTGAATGTAACTTTCCCTATGAAAGCCCCATACTCATCCTTCGCGAATCAATATTCCATAAAAGCTTTGAGGTACTGCTTCACCTTCTCTAGCGGATTGTTCCTGTAGTGCATTCGCTGCGACATAGAATTGTTCGGCATACGGAGCCACTAATTCAAGTTCCTTGATCACAGGAGCGAGCCAATCGGGAAACAGAGGATCCTCCATACCCTTCTCTCCAAAACATTGTTCCGGGAACACTATAATAGAGAGCAGATGAGTCTGCGAATAAAACAAAAACACCTGCTACTTCAGTGCCTTGAATGGGCTCGCACTGAAGTAGCAGGTGTTTTTGTTTTGTTTCTATCCTTCCACCACTGCGAGTGCGCGTGTCAGCGCAAGTTTTGATCCAGAAATACCTGGCGAGTAGCTTGAGTCAACGGCGTTCGTGAGGGCCGTGGTAAGGCGCTCGAGGAATGAGGTTGCGCAGTTCTGGGTAAGGCGTGCGATCTCTCCATTTACCGGAGTACCATCGACACGGTTGCGGTATGCGTCATCAAGCGCGCAGACTACCTGGGTAATGAACGCTTCCGCATCGCCACCTTCACGGACTACCTGGCGAAGCGTTCCGAAGACTACATCGCGATTACCGTTTAGGAGTGCCGCGCAGAAGTCACGCACGTCGGTTGAAACCTGTGCTGCAGTTATTTCCTTACGGGATGGCTGCTCCATCTTCTGCTGCATTGGCTGTACTGCCTGAGGTGCCGCATGAAATTCCTGAGGTGCTGGCTGCTCATGGCTAAGTCCCTGTACCGAATGATGCTCGGGAGCTGGTGCAGTAGTCACCGTATACTGCTGCTCCACATGCACCTGGTGCTCCTGCACTTCAGGAAGGCGAGCAAGACCATTAACAATGTCATCGATGGTGAGCGTATTGCCCTGCGCAAAGGAAGCAAATCCTTTCACCGCGCTATATGCTGACGGATTCTCACGAGTCATCGTTGCAGAGTTTAGAACATGTGAAGGTGCATGCTCAGAGTATGGTGATGCTGGCTCGTTCGCGTGAGGGTTGTACCCTGCTGAATCATGTGAACTTGCACCATGGTCACTGGTACCGTGACCACTTGCGCCATGCGCCCCTGCTGCTCCTGCCATTGCAAGGCCTGCAGGCTGGTTAAGGGCATGACCGACTTCATGGCCGAAGGACGTGATCATGCGATAGAGCCATGGAAGAAGGTTGAAGATAATAAGGTATGCGGCTGATGCGCAGATGAGCACGAGGAGTACCCAGTACACGACCGTTCCCACAGGACCAAGGTCAAGACCGGTGTAGGGAATCTGCGAAAGATAGACCATGCTTGCGACCGGCGCCTGGCGAATGATCTGGCCAGATACGCCGCCGCCAAAGCTACCGCCACCATAGATAACGGGAGGAGTTCCACCGCCACCGCCGCCTCCACAATTTGAGACACAGCCACCAGGAGGAGGTACCGGAGGAGTACAGTTTGGGTATGTTCCCGTATCACCTGCAGGACAGACTGGCGGAGGATTCGGAGGAGGTACGCAGTTAGGATAGGTGCCTGTGTCACCGGTTGGGCATACAGGTGGTGGGCTTGGCGGTATACAGTTCGGATACGTTCCGGTATCACCATAAGGACAATACGGGGGTGTCACTGGTGGTACCACGGGCGGAATAATTACCGGCGGAACTACGACGGGTGGAGTGACAACGATGGGAGGTATCTCTGTAGGTGGCTGAGGAGTCTCAGGTGTTCCTCCGCAGTCGCAGGGAATCGTTCCTGTATCCTCAGTTGGAGGGTTTGGAGTAGTATCGGGCGGAGGAACAGCGTCACCTCCACAGTCACATGGCGTTGTGCCTGTATCTTCTGTTGGAGGAACGTCTACATATGTTGGAGGCGTAGAATCAGTTGAAGGTGTGGTGTCTACTGTTGGCAGACCACCACAATCACAGGGAGCAGTGCCTGTATCTTCTGTGGGTGCAGAAATGCCTGTATCTCCAGTATCAACTGAACCTGTATCCAAAGAGCCAACGTCAAGAGAACCAGTGTCTACGGAAATATCGCTTAGACCCCCAGAGATATCACCCGCATCACCACCCATACTTCCTGCGTCATCATACTGTGCGTGGGTTGGTACAGGAGTTGCTGTTCCCGTTGCAAAAGCAAGGGTAACGCCGAGCACCACCACAGCAGCCACAGTAAGCACGCCAAAAAGTATGGATTGCTTGCTTGGGTTATGGTTTTTATTTTTTGTGAGTTTCATACTCTGTATATTGCTGCTAATAATTTTGTAATAAATTCTGATTCTATGCCGAATTAACGGCGTATGAAAAGAGATGGGAGGTGGCGAGCACGAGAG
>JARIGN010000012.1 GCA_029288835.1 Candidatus Kaiserbacteria bacterium | reverse complement strand
GCCGCAGGCTGCCGCTTCGAAGAGCGTCTTATCAAACATGCCCGATGGCGAACAGTTTACGAAAATAGCATGCGCGCGATAAATATCAGGTGCCTCAGCTTTCGTCACGCCAGGATAAAAGGTTACTGCATCATCAAGGCCAAGATCCCGCGCATGCTTTTGCACCTGCTCATAATAGTCTTGTGTCTCAGGAAGGGGCGAGCCATAGAAGTTTGCGGTGAAAGAAATACTTTTTTGGCGAAGCAGCGCAAGCGCATCAAGCAGCATTTCAGGACGCTTGGAAGGCCACATGCCCGAGAGAAATAAAATAGAGCGAGGAACCCGGGTACTTTCCTGGTCCGTACAGAATCCATCGGTATCTACTCCCACCGGCATCAGTATCGTCTTTTTGAAGCGTGCCGTATACGAGTGTTTTGATGTACAAAAAAGGTTCGTGCAAAAAGCCGCGGCTACTCTCGTCATCCAGGTACCAGCATGGTAATTGCGCCACATATAAATGCGCTTGCCCATGAGGCGCCACAGCCATCCGCCGAGCACCACGTATTCCTCATTCATATGCACGAAGACCGCATCATAGCGGTGGCGCAATGACCATAGATAAGAATAAAAGCGCGTAAGATATTTGAGGCGTGATGCGCCCGATTCCTTTCCGAGCGAATGCACATGCACGTTAGGCGGCAATGTATGATCCCCTTCTCTAAGGCATACCACCTCAATCGACTCATAGTGCGGCGCAAGCATGCGTATCCACTCATGGAAAAAACCGAGGACCGGGTCCTGTGTATCGACTACTTGGGTGTGGATGAGAAGTTTCATATTTTTGTATAACACTCAACCACGGCGTTGAGGTAGGCGTCTTCCGAAGCATAGGTTTCAAGCTGAAGCTTGCTGCGCTCTCGTCGTCCATCGAGCCATGTGCAAAGTGCCTCACCAAAAGCTTTCTGTAGGTTTTTCTTTTGGCTTTGAACACTCACCTGCTTTGACACTTCCACTACTATTGCCCCAGCTTCTCGAGAAATCCCTACATCCGTCGAAAGCACAGGCACACCCGCCGCAAGCGCTTCGGCAATCACCATGCCATAGCCTTCATAGTGCGAGGTGACGAGCAAGAGGTCGGCGTATGCGTAATAGGGTGTCGGGTCTGATACCACTCCTGTGAATTCAACCCATTCCTCCATTCCAGCATCTGCTGCAGCTTTTTTAAGAGCGACACGCAAGCTTCCCTCTCCCACAAACGTTATCCCAATCTCATAGCCTTTCATGAGTGCATTGATACATGCATTCAGTGCGAGCAACGGATCTTTCTCAGGTTCCATTCTTCCAACCCAAAGCAGCGCGGTCTTAAAACGAGGATGCGGTTCATGCACGAGGGATGTATAGCGGGAAGTATCGGTATAGATTGGAAGGACTTCAAGCTTCAAGCCATATTTCGCCTGAATCGCGTCACAAATTTTTTGTGACACCGCATATCCCCCATTCGCGTGCCGAAGCACATAGTCCGCAAGATGTACGCGGAGCCAATTTAGCAACGAGTGCTGAGCAAACGCTGGTGTTAGAAAATCTGTATGCACTTCTACCGCAAGCGGTACGCCAAAGTGACGACTGATAAAGAGTGCTGCAAGGCCCGTCTCAAAGGGGTCTTGGGCCGAGACGATGTCGGGCTTTTCAAGCGTTCGTGCGATACGGAGCGCGTCCCAGCCATATAAAAGTCGCGAGTGAGAATTGGTCGCATACGCATGACTGGTCGGAGCAAGTTCTTCACAGGAAGGATAACCGAGGCGTGAAAAAACTATCGATTGCAAGCTTTCTAGATGCGCGCCTAAACGCGTGAGACGCTCACGCACCTTCGTGCCTTTCGCAAAGATTCCCCTGTCTGTGCCGATGAGTAGCAGCTTCATAGGTTAAGTAATGACTTCGCGTAGTGCTTCTACAAAAGCATCAAGGGATGCCTTTGTAGAAAAACGTTGTGACTTTTCTTGTGCCGCCTGCGTTCTCTGCTTCCACGCTTCAGGTTCAGACACCGTGCTTTCTACCGCTGCTGCGAATGCTTTCATGTCATTCGGCGCGCAAAGCACACCTTCTACTCCGTTAGTGATGAGCTCTGGCAAGCTGCCAATGTTGGTAGTGATCACGGGCACGCCGCACGCCATTGCTTCAAGCACTTGGAAGGAGAAGCTTTCAAAAGATGTGTTGAGGACAAAAGCATCGGCATGGGTGAGCCACGCTAGCACGTCTTCCCGCAATAGCTTACCGGTAAAGGTAACGCGGTCCTGGAGAGCAAGCTCCTGCACCTTCCTCTTGAGCTCACCTTCTTGCGGACCGTTCCCCGCAAGTACGAGGTACCACTCTTTTGGTAATGATGGCATGAGCTCGATAAGGCTGGCGAACCCTTTCCAGGGCACAAACCTCCCTACCGAAAAAAGAATCTTTCCCTGGGGTACCTTCTGGAGAGGCGCGTGCTTGTACTGCTCAGGATCAAGAGGATCAATTCCTAAATAAATACGTTTCAGTGGCGCAGTAAGTTTCCACTCCTCAAAGATATGCAAAAAATAATCACTCGGTACCACCACAAGCGCAGCCTGGTTCACTGCCGTGCGTTGAAGGGTACGAAAGCGTTCTATGCGAGCACCATATTTTTTCTGCTGAAATTCTTCGAGCGAGTCAGTCACGCCAAAACGCTGGCGCGCTTGTTCCCAGGCAAAATCACCCGGCACGCGCACAATGAGCGGTATGCGCAACTTCCGAGCAACATACGCAGCAGGGATGCATACCGAAAAAGTATCGAAAGAAATGATACCGTCAGTGCCACGCGCAAGCTTCAGAAGTTTGCTGGCATATACCAAATGACGGATGCCCCTTGGTAGATGGCGAACAGAGCCAAATGAGCAGACAACCGTTTCTATGCCATAGGCAGGGAGCTCACGTGCAAGAAGCGCGGCATCCGTTGCGGGCCCTCCACTGTCAGGAGGATACAGCGGCGTGGCAAGGATGAGTTTCATAAAGATAGTGTACCAATTTTCGCAAGCAGCATGACTATGACACTCCTTCCCGGAAAAGCTCGCGCATCTGCCCCGCTACGGTCTCCCAATCATATTTTTGAATCACCATCTGGCGAGCAGTCTCTATGGTCTTTGCGCGCTGTTCAGGATTCGCAAGGATGTCCTTCACGGCTTCAGCAATTTGCTCCGGCGAGTCTGCATCCACTGCCCACCCTGTTGGCGCAAGGCCCGACTTTTTCTCAGGATTTCGTTTGGCGTCAAAAAGGAAATCGGCTATGCCCCCCTCCTGCGTTGCGATGACGGGCAAGCCAGCTGCCATCGCTTCGATAAATGAATTCCCCATGCCTTCTGAACGCGAGGGACGAATAAATATGTCACAAGCCTTGAGCATGAGCGACATCTCTGCATGACTGATTTGTCCCATGAAGCGTGCGCGGTCTTCAACACTAAGCTCTTTCGCAAGCGCACGTAGCTTCTCTTCATCCGGGCCGATTCCATATATAAGGAAAGAAATATGTTCCGGCAAAAGCGGAAGAGCTCGTATCACGTCATCCACCGCATTCTTATGCACGAGGCGCGACGTAGTCACGAGGAATATGTCACCATCTTTCTTCCCGAGCTTTTCCTTCATGCCTGCAACCTCTTCCTCGCTATAAGCATGACTGAACGATGCAGTATTCACGCCGTTTGGAATCACTTTTGCTGCACCATGAAAACCCATGCGCATTCCCCACGTCTGTAAGAAGCTTGAAATAGATTGGAGATAGTCAGCACGCTCAAAACCTTGCACAAAAAGCTTCCATACTGGCTTCATAAGCTTTTCGATATATTCAGGTGGGTCACCTTCCTGCAGCGTCAAAATGTAAGGAATGCTTGGGTGCTGTTTCTTAAAAAGGCCCGCAGGGATGCCGGTGGCATGCGCCATCATTGCCCAGGTCGCATCAAACTTTTCTTTCGCATGCAGTGCGGCAGCTTTTTGCGCAGCGGCAATCTGGAAGTACTGTTTATTCAGCTTAAGGGGGAGCTTTCGTAAATCTTCAATCTTTGGACTCTTAGCGGTGAAGCCAATACGATGCACCTGGATATTCCCTATTTTCTCCTGCCTTGGTAGTGCTGAGTCATACCCAAGGGTCACCATATGGAACTCAAACTCGTCACCAAGCCGATCGGTTATTTCCTTAATGGCAACTTCCGCTCCTCCAACGAGCGGATAATATTGGAGTGAAAAAATGAGTATCTTTTTCATTATGCCGAATGCTTTTGCGCAACTGTCTGCTGAATATAGTCAGGAAGGCTTTTCTGGACCTTCCAACCAAGTGCTTCAGTCTTCGCGGTATCGATTTCAGAACCCATGCGGTTTCCTGGCACCGGTGGCATCATCTGTATTTTCGTCCCAAACATTTGAGCCACTTCCAGGATTGAATACGCGCGCGAATCACCTATGCCGAAATCATCACCGAGACCATTCTCTCCTACTAGCAACAAACCTTCTACCACATCGTCCACATGGGTGAAGTTGCGCTTCTGCGTGCCGGGCGAGGTTACAGAAAGCGGTTCACCTTTCAGGAACTTCTGGCGGAAGATTTCGATGACCGTGCCATAGGCGCCTGCACGCTCGCCGGGACCATAGACGTTATAGAAATAGGTAATGGCATACGGCAAGTTATACCAAGTACCATAGTTGCGGACGAGCTCCGTGTTTGTTGCCTTGGTCCACGCATAGGGGCTTTGATCACGGCCAAGACCGCCATCACCGAATTTTGTTGACGAACCAGCATATAAAAGTTTTACATTCCTAGCCCGACAAAATTCCAGCACGGCAAAGGTTCCGTCTTTATTTAAGTTCCATACGAGTGCTGGCTCGGTAAGGCTTTTCTCCACACGCGAATACTCCCCGAGATGATAGACCAGGTCGGGAGTCTCTGGCACAAGCGTTTCAATATCCTTCGTATGCCCTTCCCGGTATTCGACTCCTTCCACATGGTTCTCACGCGAGCCGGTGAAATAGTTATCAAGGGAAATAACACGCACCTGCTCCGCGCCTTCTTTTTTGCTGTCAGCGACAAGACGCTCGCAGAGATGCGAGCCAATGAATCCTGCGCCCCCGGTAACGAGAATGGTTTTCATGTAGTGCTAGAGAGAGCTTCGTTCAATCACAATAAGGGAAAATGAAGAAAATGCCAAAAGCCCCAGGAAGGCCGCAAACCACGGCGAAGAGAATACCGGCAAGGCAGGGATGGTTGGAAGCGCGAATCCCGGCCACGAACCTATGCCAAAGGCCCCTGCCGCC
>JARIGN010000023.1 GCA_029288835.1 Candidatus Kaiserbacteria bacterium | reverse complement strand
CGGCTGCGCTCTGCGCAGCCGAAAGCAAAAGGCACGCTTCGCGAAGCCATAACGCGCTATGAAGTGATCGGTGAACTTCCTGGCGAAAGGGCTGCAAACGGAATGCCGAGGTCAACAGGCCATGCGCTTTTGAAAGTAATGCCCGAGACCGGCCGCACGCACCAAATCCGGGTGCATCTTAAGGCAATTCATCATCCCATTGTCTGCGATCCTTTATATGCGCCTAACCACCCCTGTGACCTCGGCTTCAGCCGTCTCGGTCTTCATGCGCATGAGCTCGATGTGCCGCTCATGAATGGTAGCCGCGTCACTATTTCCGCGCCGATTCCTGAAGACCTGCAAGCTGCTTTTGCTCGATTTTCTACAACCGGAAGCTAGCAGAATAGGCAGTATTTTGCGTTTCTGTACGCCTTGTGTTACAGTTTTGCCACTATGAGTCCCGTAATGGAGAAAACAGCAACAAAAGCGGCAGCACACCGCGTTATTACGCCGGTCAAAATTGAGGAGCGCGCAAAGCTCGGTATTCGCCCTGGCGATACGGTTCGCGTTGACCAGAAGATTATTGAGCGCGGCAAGACCCGCATCCAGACCTTCGAGGGTCTCGTGCTCGCGGTTAAGCACGGCACTGAGCCAGGCGCTACCTTCACGGTGCGCGCGGTGATGTCTGGCGTTGGCGTGGAGCGTATTTTCCCTTTGTATGCGCCATTTATTGAAAAGATTGAGATCGTCCGCCGCTCTAAGGTGCGACGCGCAAAGCTTTACTTCATCCGTGAAAAGGTGGCTCGTGAGGTTCGCCGCCAGCTCCGCAATATGCGCATGGTAAATATCTCAACCGATGACTTCGCTGTAGCTGAGGCTCCAGCCGAAGAAATGCCGGCAGAGGAGGCTCCTGTTGAGGAAATGCCAGTCGGAGAAACTCCAGCAGAAGAGCCAGTGGCAGATGAGCCAAGCGAGGTCGCAGCGCCTGAAGCAGAAGAGCCAGCAGTTGAGGAAGCTCCTGCAGAAGTGGCTCCTGAGGCAGCTCCTGAAGAAGCGCCAGCAGAAAGCGAAGAAGCTGCGTAGTACTTCAAAAATAGAATTCAAGAAAAAATCCCGCTATAAGCGGGATTTTTTCTTGATATTTTCTTTATCTCAGTAGGGTAGAGTTTGTCATGGCCTATCTTGATTATTTTACCTCCCTACTCGAAAGATGCAGATTTTTATATAATTCGCATCCTTCGATATATTGTCCCTATCTTAAAGCGGAGGTGATATGTAATGCTGAGGGTTTTACTCATTTACTATACAAAACCAACAGACAGCCACGTTCTGTATCTGAAAAGAGTCTAAAGTTAAAACTACTTAAAAAAGCTTTACTGGTAATCAGAAATGCTGGAACACTTCAAGAATATAGACGTATGGGCAAGATCGAATACTGGGCATTTCATGACGTTGTTGGAGTCACGAATATGTTTTTAATTCGAATAATTGTACGGAAAGTAGGGAACGGGCCGTTTCATTTTTGGAGTGTTATGCCAATAGGTAAAATACAAAAGTCACGTGTGTACAAAGAAGGGCTAGAGGATCACTAACAGAAAAGCCGCACGAATGCGGCTGCTCTGGTATGCCTGTCCTCAGCTTATTGTGGCCGATGAGGGGCTGACGCCCACAGGCATTGAATAAGTATACGCTTATCTAAATTATTGGCTAGCAATTGAAAATAAAGCATTCTTTGCGTATAGTGGGTGATACGCCCAGGTGGTGAAATTGGTATACACGCATCCTTGAGGTGGATGTCCTTTCGGGGGTGGAGGTTCAAGTCCTCTCCTGGGCACCGAAGAAACAAGAAAAGCGCCGTCTCTGGCGCTTTTCTTGTTTTGCTATACTTCTCCCACTAACGAATTATCATATGCTCTACACCGGAAAAGGGGACGGGGGAACCACAAAAACATTTGATGCAACGCCTGGTGTGCGTATTTCAAAGGCGTCAGAGATGCCGGAGGCACTCGGTACTCTGGATGAGTTGAATTCATTCGTTGGATTAGCAAAAGTAAAAGCCTCCCGTGATCACGACCCAAAGATGCAGATAGGGAAGCGTACTCGAAGCACGTCTGCGGTTCTTGCGGATATTCAGGAAACACTTTTCATTGTGCAGGCTGAGGTGGCTGGCGCACCGAAGAAAGTGGGGAAGACAAAAGTGACGGAGACAGAACTCATCATAAACACCCTTGAAAAACTTATGCCACCTATCACTACCTTTAGTGTGGCAGGAGGCACGGAACTTTCCGCAACGCTCGACGTGGCACGTACGTTAGCCCGACGCGCCGAACGGCGCGTCATCGCCGTCACGGAACTGGGCCTCCGAACGATCTCTCCGAATACGAAAGCGTATCTCAACCGTCTCTCCTCACTTCTTTTTGCCTTAGCCCGTTACGCAAATGAAAGCGCAGGAATCGCGCGGCAGACACCGAAGTATAAATAAGCGGCGATATATGGTATAACGCCTTGTATCTGCAGTGCAGATTAGATGGCGGCCTTAGCTCAGCTGGTAGAGCACCGGTTTGTGGTACCGGCGGTCATGGGTTCGAGCCCCATAGGTCGCCCCATCAGAAATAGGTTCTAATAA
>JARIGN010000016.1 GCA_029288835.1 Candidatus Kaiserbacteria bacterium | reverse complement strand
CGCGCCTCCTCCACACTCTTAACATCTCCGTTTCCAATAATGAGTGTTTTCGGCACGCCGTTTTCAGACCCGACAATCTTGTCACGCAGCGCGACCACGCGTGGCATCAGGTCCCAGTGTGCCGGCACCTTTGACATTTCCTTACGCGTGCGCAGATGTACCGTGAGCGCAGGCAGCTGCATTTCTAGTAGAACCGGAATCCATTCATCAATTGCTTCTTTGTTGTACCCGATGCGCGTCTTCACTGACACCGGAATGGCATAGCCGTTTTCGGGTGACGTTTTATCTTGCTCTTTCGCAACCCCTTTCAGCCAGCCTCGTCGTGCAGCCTGGATAATTTCGCAGGCCACTTCAGGCGTCTTGATCATTGCAGCGCCGCAGCCTTGCTTCTCAATTGACTTATCAGGACAGCCCATATTTATGTCGACCCCATCAAAGCCGAGCTCAGCGCACAGGGCTGCGGCATATTCCATCATTTCCGGCTTGCTCGAAAAAAGCTGCGCCACAATAGGTCGCTCCATCTCCGAAAACTGCAGGTCGCGCATGAGCGGATTTCCCGCATCAGGAATCTTTTGAATCTCGCGGGTGTGGTACAGCCCATCTGCCGAGACAAATTCCGTCCAGGTTACATCCGGCTTTCCACACTCAGCAATAATCTTACGATAGGCAGGGTCCGTGACGTCCGCCATCGGCGCCATCACAAAAAAAGGCCTCTTTTTCTTTACGTCATCCCAGAAATTCATTAGTCATGTATAACATACTTAAGAATTACTGGCTTGAGGTAGAGCTCGCGGCGTTCGAGCCCACTTTCTTGAAGTATGCTTTGCCCGCAAAGCGCAGGTCAACATACTGGAGCGAGCCGTCATTCAGGTTAAGTGAAGGAAAGGCTGCTTCGGCAACTTCTGCCGTCTGCTCTTCCCTGCCCAGCACATACGTGATGCGTGTGCCGCTTTGCGCGTAGAGATCTGCTTCGTCGCCACGGAGCACGAGGGTAGTTATGGAAACGCCAAGAGACTTAATTATTTTCACGAGCTGGAGTGCGTTTGGAATCATGTTTGCACCGGCTATTGTTGCACCCAATGGCGTAGATGCGTTTGCATCTCCGGAAAGCGGACCATAGATAACGATCGAATCCGTGTCATGGACGGTTTGCGCAGGCACTGCGGCAAAAATGATTCCTTGGGCATCGGCGCTAAAACAGGTTGGTTCTGGCGCTGAATCAACGACGGGCTCTGGCGCTGCTGGCGTAGTAGTGCCGTTGCTAGCCATAGCGGTCGAAGCACTGACAGAGGAAGTTTTTGAAGATGACTTCGTAGAGCTCGCCACGGTCTTAACCGGAACGGCAAGACTCGTCACAATAGCTTTTCCTTCATATGTCGGGCCACACCAGGTGAGTGCCGCTTCACGAGGAATGCTGGAGATTAAAAGAGTTGAAAAAGAAGTGCGTGAAAAAGAGACCGCGGCGATGTCCGGGTACTGCTTAAGAATTGCCGCGCGAATTTTCTGCTGGGGATAGAAAAAAATGGAGTTGTTCGGAATGATGAAATGGTTCGTGCCCTGCAGTGTCTGCTCGGCAAGTACCTGCATGTCACTTGCGTCGGGGCCTGTGGCGGTGACGGTTTGGATACGGACACCCTTCCACCAGAGACCGCCAAAAGCGCCGCCAATGAGGAGCAGAATTAGAATAAGTGTCACCCATAGGCGCCTGCGACGCATACGGCGGCGCCTATCCTTGAGCGGCTCCCTATCCTTTCCCTGCTGCACGGGAGGCGGGCGGCGAATAGCTTGCGGCTTTGGCGGTGGCGCTGGTCGAGGGTTGCGACGAGGCAGTTGGAATGGCTGCCGTGCAGGGCGAGAAGGTCGTGGAGCGGGACGCTGCGGTGGCTGTGCTGAGGGTCGCTGTACCGGCTGAGTAGGTCGCGGCGATATGCGAGGCGGCTGTGGCGCTTGTGAAGGATACGATGCAGGTGGCTGCGCACGCCTGCGACTAGGCTGTATGTCCCAGGATTTCTTTGCCGACATACGGGACTAACGCTTCAGGCACCTTAATCGTGCCATCTTCCTGCTGATAATTTTCGACGATGGAAACGAGAATGCGCGGCGTTGGGATTGCCGTTGAATTGAGCGAATGCGCAAACTTCAAAGTGCCATCAGTGTTGCGATAGCGAATGTTTAGACGGCGCGTCTGGAAGTCATGGAAATAGGAAGCGGAGCTAATTTCACGATAGGTATTTTCTCCGGGAACCCAAAGCTCGATGTCATACTTTTTCACTTGCCCAAGGCCGAGATCGCCGCCGCAGTTCACGACCGTGTGGTACGGAATATTCAAAAGCTCGATCATCTCTTCGGTATTGCGGTTCAGCCACTCGTGCATGCGCACCGATTCATCGTGCTCTGCTTTGCAG
>JARIGN010000009.1 GCA_029288835.1 Candidatus Kaiserbacteria bacterium | reverse complement strand
CCCCCCCCCCCCCCCCCACGACTGGAGTTACCCAAAGAGCATTCTTTATTATTCTTCACCTGAAGCAGGCTTCTCAGGATAGTGAATCTCTGCGGGAGCGCCTACCTCGAAGACAAATTCGTGAATATGGGAATGTTCCTTCTGTTCAAGTACCCTTATTCGTTTACCCAGAAGACCTGAGAGACTTAAAAAGGCTTGAGTGTCATCGAGATCAATGTGCTTCAACTGGTCTGGGTGCCGGATTGGAAGAGAGTTCTTGGTGCTCTTGGTTAGCCTTCCAAATACAGGCTCGAGCTGCGCCGGCTTTATGCCAACGGCGGTAAAAAATCGCACCAGCGGCACCCAGCAGCCCAACTCCTCACAGGTAATGAAACGTCGCAGGGCGGAATTTTTCTTTTTCGCGGAAAAATAGAGAATATCGGCTTTTTTAAAAGCCGACTTGATGTGTTGGTCGGTGAGGCTATTTGCCTCGGTGTATTTCCAGCGGTCGAACGCAGGCAACATTTCACTTCCCCGGTGTGGTACTGGTTACTCAGGCGGTAGTGCCCGAGGTGACTATAGTCCTGGGTATATGAAAAGTTAATGAGTGGCGGAGGCGGAGAGATTCGGTCGCGGTCACTAAGTCGCTACGCTCCTAGTGCCGCCGACCCCGGCTCACTTCGTTCCGCTGTTCGAATCTCCCGCATCTCTCGCGATGATACTACGCGCAGACAGCTCCCAGCCGTCTTTGCGAATCATTGCGGAGGCGGAGAGATTCGAACTCTCGAGACCCTTTCGAGCCTGCCACCTTTCCAAGGTGGTGCACTAGACCGCTATGCGACGCCTCCGTGCATTGTTTATAGCACAAAACTACGGAGTTGGAGACTGTGGTTGAGCTGGGTCTGCACCAATTAAAGCCTTGATGCGAAGCGGAATGGGCGGATGGGTCGAGAAAAGCCTGTCTATCAAATCCTTGGAGTGCGATCCAAAGGGATCACCAATAAAAAGATGGGCGGTGGCGTGGGTTGGGCGAAGCATTGGCTGCGAGTTCCCTATTTTTTGCAGAGCAGAGGCGAGCCCTTCCGGATAGCGGGTCAGAAGCGCGCCTGAAGCATCGGCGAGATATTCGCGACGCCTGGAGATAGCGAGCTCAATCAGCGTAGCGGCAAGTGGCGCAAGGATAATACCAACCAGGCTAATAACAAGAAGGATCACATTTCCTCCTCCTCGGTTATCCCGCCCACGCATGCCACCAAAAAATGAAACGCGGAGGAACAGGTCGGCAATGATTGCCACAAACCCCGCAAGAACCACGGCGACCGTCATGAGGAGGATGTCATGATTGCGGATGTGCGAAAGCTCGTGTGAAATAACCCCTTCGAGCTCTGCGCGGTTCATCATTGCCAGCAAGCCGGTCGTCGCACACACCACCGCATGCTTTTCATCCCGGCCGGTGGAAAAAGCATTGGGCGACGGATCATCAATGACATAGAGCTTCGGCATCGGAATGCCTGCCGTGATAGCAAGATTTTCCGTTACCGTATAAAGATCAAAGAATTCCACGCGCGTTGCCGGGCGCGCATTGGTCATGGAGAGCACCTGCCTGTCGGAATACCAATAGCTGTAGAAATTCATTCCGACGGCGAAGATGATCGCGACATAGAGAATGAGCGTTGAGTCATAATAATAGGAGACGGCAAAGCCAATAAGCACGACAACCACAAAGAATCCGAGCATCATGAGCCAGGTTCTAAAGCGGTTTGCGGAGCGTTCTTGGTAGAGGGTCTTTGCGACAGCCATTATGCGCTATGAGTTCGAAGGAGCAGCGTCAGTACCCGAGAAATCAACCTTTACCGGCTCGCGTGCAGCTGCATCGGAAGCATCGATTTGGAAAAGCTGCATAGGGCCAATGTGTGCCATTCCTGCAATAATGTTTCCTGGAAATTGCTGAATGGAAGTGTTTAGTTCCTGCACATTGCTGTTATAGAAGCGGCGTGAAGCCTGTATTTTATCTTCGGTATCTTCGATTTCGCGCTGAAGCTCGAGGAAGTTCTGATTAGCCTTAAGGTCTGGATATGCTTCTGAAACAGCGAAGAGTGTCTTGAGTGCCCCAGAGAGCTGGTTTTCTGCGGCCACCTGATCGGACGGGGAGCCGGTTGAGCCAGCCTGCATTGCTGCCGTGCGCGCCTTAGTGACATTTTCAAATACGCTTGTCTCGTGTGAAGCATACCCCTTAACGGTCTCCACAAGGTTTGGAATGAGGTCATAGCGGCGCTTGAGCTGCACGTCGATATCGGAAAGCGCTTCCTTGGTGCGGTTAACGCGAGAAATGAGGCCGTTATACCCAAGGACGAACCAGATGACGAGAATAACAATGACTGCAATAACGATATAAAGGATGGTCATGGCTAGAATTTAATTTATGTTAGTATGCACGCCCGATTGATTCCCCTTAAGTATAGCACTTTTATCCACTTGTCAATTAGTAATTCAGGCGTATGGTACAGATAGAAAGGAGGGCAACGCCCATGAACATTTCATCTTTTGGTTCGCGAGCCAAGGCTCTCTGGAGGCTCGTCGTGCTTTGTTTTTGCGTGCCTTTTCTTGTGGTCGCCATGGTGCAGGAGCAGCGCGTTGACGACGACTACCTACCGCCACATCTCCTGCCCCAGCGGCGGAGCTGGCTGAAGTCACTGTGGAGCACACTCCGCGACCTCCTCAACAACAAGGTCTCCACCTTGGATGAAATCGGCCTATCCTGGCGTGAGCCAGCGCTTCTCGAGCCCACTCCGACAGATTCTCCTGTCGCAGCCTGATCTAATCCCTGGTCCTTCATAAGACAAGCGGCGAATCCTAGGACTCGCCGCTTTTTTTAATTATGGAATAGGGATTCTAGTACCCCATTCCGTCCATACTACCCATGTCCGGTGCCGCAGGCTTTGGTTCAGGAATGTCGGCAACCGCAGCCTCTGTAGTGAGGAGAATGGCTGCCGCAGAAACGGCGTTTTCCACTGCCCCACGTGTCACCTTTACCGGGTCAATGATGCCAGCCTTCACCATGTCATCCACCATTTCGTCCTTCATGGCGTCATAGCCAGCGAAGCCCTTCGCGTCTTCCACCTGGCGTACGATGACCCCTGCGTCATCCTTGCCTGCATTTAGTGCAATTTGGCGAAGCGGCTGGCTCAGCGCGCGCACCACTATTTCATAGCCTTCCTTTTCATCAGCAGACATTTTAGTGCTGCCCGTTCCCGTAGCGGCGCTCGCGAGGATCTTTGATACCTTTGCAAGCGCCGTGCCCCCGCCTGGCACAATTCCTTCCTCAATAGAAGCTTTAGTTGCCTTCACGGCATCATCAATCTTGTCCTTGAGATATTTCATCTCGGTCTCGGTTGCGGCACCCACGCGAATCACTGCAACACCACCAGAGAGCTTTGCAATGCGCTCCTCGAGCTTTTCCTTATCAAACTTCGAGTCGGTATTTTCAAGAATTGCCTGAAGCTGCTTTACGCGTGCCTCGATGTCAGCTTTTTTGCCTTTTCCGCCAACAAAAACGGTGCTGTCCTTGGTAGCAACCACGCGGCTAGCCTTTCCAAGCATGCCGAGCGTTGCGTTTTCGAAGGTAGCGCCGGTGTCAGCAGAAATAACCTCGCCACCAACCACAGCTGCGATGTCCGCAAGCATTTCTTTCTTTCGGTCACCATAGCCAGGAGCCTTCACGGCGAGCACGCTAAAGGTGCCGCGAAGTCGATTCACGACAAAGGTTGTGAGCGCCTCGCCTTCAACGTCGTCTGCAATAATGACGAGCTCCTTCTTGCCGCTCTGAGCAACTTTCTCAAGCAAAGGAAGGATTTCCTGCACACTGCTAATCTTCTTATCGGTGATGAGGATGGTCGCGTCGCGCATTTCTGCTTCCATGCGCTCGGCATTGGTAACCATGTAGGCGGAAACATAGCCCTTATCAATCTGAAGACCTTCAACCACTTCATACGAAAGCTCCATTCCCTGTGACTCTTCAACGGTCACGACGCCGTTCTTTCCAACCTTCTCCACGGTCTCGGCAATAATGCCCCCGAGCTCCTCTGACTCTGCTGAAATTGAAGCCACCTGCTTTACATCTGCCTTTCCAGCAACTGGCTTCGCCATTTTTTTAAGCTCTGCGACCGCTGCATCGCGCGCCTTTTCCATGCCGCTGCGCACTGCCATCGCATTGCCGCCCTTCGTGACGCGTGAAAGACCCTCTTCCATAAGCGCTTCAAGGAGCACGACCGATGTGGTAGTGCCGTCACCCGCGAGGTCATTCGACTTGTTGGCCACCTCCTTCACAATTTCTGCGCCCATGTTTTCAAATTTGTCCTTGAAGGAGATTTCCTTTGCAATAGAAACGCCGTCGTTCGTGATGCGTGGGCCACCATAGGAGCGGTCGAGTACGACGTTGCGGCCGCGAGGGCCAAGGGTCACCTTCACCGCATGCGCTGACTTTCGCACACCTTCCTGCAGTGCCTTGCGCGCATCTTCACCAAAAAGAATTTGTTTTGCCATATTTTAGAATTAATTCAGAGAGTTTTTACTTCTGTCTTATTACTTACTGATAATCGCGAGAATGCTCGACTCGGAAAGGATGAAATAGTCCTCACCCTCCACTTTCACCTCGTCATAGCCATATTTTGAGAAAAGCACTTCCTGCCCAACCTTTACGGTCATCGGCTGGAGCTGGCCCTCTTCCATTTTTCCGGGACCAACTGCGACAACCGTGCCCTTTGCCGGGCGCTCCTTGTCGGCACTTTCAGGAATAATAATGCCGAAAGAGGTCGTCTTTTCTTCCTTCGTGACAGGCTTCACGATCACGCGATCTCCCAGCGGCTGTAATTTGAGCTGCGTTTTAGCAGCAGAAGAAGTGTCTGCTTTTGGCATAATTTCGTATGGTTACTGTATAAAGGTAAAGCCAATACCGGCTTTATGGCCCCACATACCGTGGGCAGTATCCACAGTATAGTTGCGGCAAAAACAAAATCAAGAGAATTACTCCGCGAGACCCATCCTTCCTTTGATCTCTTCGAGATTTGCTTGGTTCATTGCCTCGGTGAGTGTTGCAGTAGCAGCTTCCACAGCACGAGACTGCTCTTCAACCAGGTTCATCGTCTCTTCCAAATCCTTTGTTATAGCCTCGAGCTGGGCGGTACCTTCGGCAAGGATGCGCTGCTCTTCCGGATCAGTACTCATGGCTTCTTCAAAGCCTGGGTCAATAGCGGCAATATCAGCATCTATATCCTGCTGGATGATATCTGCTACGGCTAGGAGGTCATCATCAGAAAGCTCTAGTTTTTGGAGAATAGCGAGCGCCTGAGTTTTATGCTCTGGCGCGAGTTCGCTGCTTTGCACTTCCTGCACGAGTTCGGTACGTTTTTGTTCGGTAATCATAGGATAACGTTATGCGGGTAGCGCTTCACCCGCGACTTTATTCATAAGATTATGCTTACTCTTGATACGGGCAAGTTCTGCCGTATCCTTGCCTATACGCTCCTGCAGTTTCTGCAAACGGTTTTCGGCGCGTCTTTTTTTGACTTCCTGTGATGCTTGTTTCCACACCAGTGCTCCTGCGGAGAGCGCGGTGGCACCGAGTGTTACGACATTTTCATAATGCCCTGCAGCCGATGCAATTCCTGCAATAATTGCCTCCTTTGCCATGGTCTTTGTGGCATTTCCCACACTGGCTGCCATTTCTGCACCGGAAGCAACCACTATCTTGGTCTGTTCTACTTTTTTGTTTGTCCAATTGCTTACCCCTTCGGTTACTGCATCAACCTTGTTGGTAATCGCATCACCTGCATTAACCAAATGTTCTGGTACTGCGGCTACGAAGGCAGCACTTTCCCCTCCCCATTTCTTTGCTTTGTTCAAAAGTGAGCCCAAGCCATTTCCAACTGAGCGGAAGGTATTTTGTGCACGAGCTCCAAGCGCCGCAAGGCGTTCGCGTCCTTGGTTTTGAATTTCAGCAAAACGCTCTTTCGCTGCTTCCTTTCGTGCAAGTGACTCGACCCTTCCTTTGCCACCCATTGCCTGCTCCATCAGCACACTGTTTTGAGCCATGGGCGCCTCGGCTTGAGGTGCTTCGGTGTGGTTATCATTTGTAGGGACTCCTACCTCTGGTGTTGTTCGTTTTGGGGCTTCTGGCATACGTCTATAAGTAAATAACTACCCCATCAGTATAGCACCCGTTGCTGGAGGCAAGTTTTCGTGCTATTGTTGAGCGCATTATGACCAAACTCATTGCAGTCCTTCCCTACCTGGAAATCGCCCTTTCCCTGCTTCTTATTATTGGAGTGGTACTCCAGCAGCGCGGCGCCGGCCTTGGTGGCGCTTTTGGCGGTGACAACTTCGCCTCTACCTTCTATAAGCGCCGCGGCGCCGAGAAGTTCCTTTTCAACGCTTCTATCGTTTTGGCAATCCTTTTTGTCCTTACGGCTGTTGCAGGATTCGTGTTCTAACCGTGCGACTATCTTCCTATGGAAGAGCCCACACCATCCTTTTTAACTAAAAAGCGCGAACTGCCCTTCTTTGAGGGCATTGGGGACTACATACAGACACGCTCACCGGGTGATCGTTTTATTTTTTATATCTTAGGCATTTTCATCGTACTCACGAGTCTTTTTGCTATCCTTAAGCTGCAAAGTTCTCTTCTGGTTACTGTTCCGGAATATGGTGGCAGCATTACCGAAGGCGATGTAGGCGCGCCGCGCTTTGTGAACCCGCTCCTCGCGCTCACCACCACCGACCAAGACCTCACCGCGCTCACTTATGCCGGGCTCATGGGCGAAGGGCCGAACGGCACCATGGTGCCCGTGCTTGCAGAGAGCTATATCGTTTCTCCCGACGGCAAGACCTACCAGTTCACCCTTCGCCCAAATCTCAAATTCTCCGACGGCTCATCGATCACCGCTGACGATGTCGTCTACACGGTCCAAAAAGCACAAGACACTGCACTTAAGAGTCCGCAGTTTGCAAACTGGAACGGCGTACAGGCAGTCGCGCTTGATTCACGCACAGTTCAATTCACCCTTCCTGCGCCGTACCCAGACTTTCTTCACGATGCCACATTGGGCATACTTCCCGCGCATCTCTGGCGCAACGTCACTGATGAGCAGTTCCCTTTCACTAGCCTTGAAACCACACCAGTGGGAGACGGTCCCTTTGTCGTGACACACCTTACCCTCGACAAAAGCGGCAATATCTCGAGCTACACCCTTTCTGAAAATCCCCACTACGCACTTGGCCGGCCCTATCTGGATACCTTCTACTTCTTCTTTTATCCTGACCAGTCCTCACTTAAAGCTGCTCTCGGCAAAGGTACTATCGAGAGCGCGTATGGTGTGGTTGGTAGCAAAGCGCAAAAAGCTATTTTGACCGCGCCCTATTCACATGTTTTTGCGGTATTCTTTAACCAAAATAGCGGTGACCTTTTTGAGCTCCAGGATACGCGGCATGCGCTTTCGGTAGGGATAGACCGGGAAAATATCGTGCAAAATGTGCTTGGCGGCTACGCTACCGCGATTAATGGACCTGTTCCTCCTGATAAGGCTATTACCCCCGTTCCTCTTCCGAATTCTTCAAGCCGCTTCGATGATGCGGCAGCGCTCCTTAAAAGCGCAGGATGGTCGAGAAATTCGAGCGGCACCTGGCAAAATAGCAATGGCGAAATGCTTTCGATAACCCTCACCACCTCCAATGTGCCTGAGCTTCAAGCAATTGCGCAAGCTATTCAAAAAGACTGGCAACAGCTTGGTGTGAAGACGCAGCTGCAGCTCGTCGAGCCAGGCGACCTTTCGCAAAATGTCATCCAGCCGCGAAACTATCAGGCGCTCCTTTTCGGCATGGTCATTGGTCATGGGGACGACCTCTATGATTTTTGGAATTCCAAGCAAAGCACGGCTCCTGGCCTCAATATTACTGGCTTCAGCGACCCTGATGTCGATAAGCTTTTAAGCCAGATTCGCACCGAGACCGACCCAACCGCCCGCAACACCGAGCTTTCCAAACTCAACAGCCTTATTGCCGCCGACTACCCTGCTGTCTTTATCGAATCCCCAGACTTTATCTATAGCGTGCCAAAAGATCTAAAAGGGGTTATACTGAATCCGATAACTGCTCCGTCCGACCGGTTTGCAAACGCTGCATCCTGGTACCGGCGCACCGCATCTGTGTGGCCATTTCTCGTTAAGACTTCCCGGTAAGACTCCAGAGGAATCGGACTAACAGGTAAAAAATACATTGGGCGTTTTGCGCACATTGTTGCATTATTTACGTTTTATCTCATATACCTATGAATCCAGCACCAGCTCCCGCTCCTGCACCAGGGCCGCGACCAAACAGCGGCACCACGCAAGGCGGGTCCTATAGTTCAAACCCTCGACGTGGCAATGGTCCAGCGCGTCCTTTTAACAATCGCGGCACTGGCCGTGGACCAGCGCGCAGTGGTGACCGCCGCGCACCTTCTGGCGAGCATCGCTCCCCTGTTGGCGAGCATCGCTCCTCTAATGGCGAGCATCGCTCTAGCGGCGAACGCTCAAGTGGTTCCCGAAGTAGCAGCTCCGGTGGCCGTCCTGGCCGCGTTAGCCGTCAGATCCAGCGAACGCTGCGGCGCGGCCCAGCGGGAACGCCAACCGCGAAGCGCACCGCTGACTACCTGCCTGAACGCGCCGCAGAAAACGTTGTGCGCATCGTACCGCTTGGAGGCGTGGAAGAAGTGGGTCGCAACATGATTGCGGTTGAAACCCATGACGACATCTTTGTCTTTGACGCAGGCTTCCAGTTCGTCTCTGAAGAAGCTGCGCCGGGCGTCGACTACTTGCTGCCAAACACCAAATATCTCGAGCAGAATGCCGACCGCGTCCGTGCTGTCTTCATCACGCACGGCCACTTGGACCACATCGGTGCCATTCCGTTTATCATGAACCGCTTCGGCAATCCGCCAATTTATACGCGAAACCTTTCGGCGGTGATGATCCAGAAGCGCCAGGAAGAATATCCTGACATGCCAGCACCAAACCTCGTCGTCGTGGAGCCGGGCAGCACGCATACCATCGGCCAGAGCAAGGTACACTTCTTCCCGGTGACCCACTCCATTCCAGACTCAATGGGTATTTCTATCGAGACCAAGTATGGAAACGTCGTGGCGACCGGAGACCTCAAGCTCGACCATGAAAATGGCGTGCCGCTTCCGCACGAGCAGAAGAAATGGGGCGAAATTGGCCAGCAGAACAACCTCATCTTCATCGCAGACTCAACGAACGCAGAGCGTGACGGCTTCTCCATTCCGGAGCGCCGCGTCACCGAGACGCTTGATGAAATCATCCGCACGGTGAGCGGGCGCCTCATCATTGGTATGTTCGCTTCACAGTTTGACCGTATGCTTCACATTATCGAGGCTGCAGAAAAGTATGGAAAAAAAGTGGCGGTGGAAGGCCGCTCACTCCGTACCAACATTGAAATTGGCCAGCAGACCGGTCTCATGAAAATTGAAAAAGGCACTATTATTTCCGCACAAGAAATTCAGGACTACCCGCCCGACAAGGTGATCATCCTTGCAACGGGTGCCCAGGGCGAGGAGTTTGCTGCGCTCATGCGCATCGCAACGAAGCAGCACAAGAACATCGTGCTCACCCCGCGCGACACTATTGTGCTTTCCTCTTCAGTCATTCCAGGCAACGAAGTCTCCGTGCAGAAGCTTAAGGACAACCTGTACCGAAACCAGGTGAAGCTCATCCACTATAAGTCTTCCGACGTGCACTCGACCGGCCACGGAAACACCGGCGAGCTCGTATGGATCAACCAGCAGGTGAAGGCGAAGTTCTTCATGCCTGCGTATGGGTATTATTCAATGACCTCATGCCACGCGAAAGCAGTCGAGCAGGCAGGACGACCCCGCGAGGAAATTGTCCTTGCCGATAACGGCATGGTGATCGACATCGTTGATGGTGCGCGCCTCGACATCCATAAGGAGAAAGTGCCTGCGGCTCCGCTCATGGTAGACGGCTTCGCTATTGGCGACATGCAGGAAGTGGTCATCCGCGACCGCCAGATGCTCGCAAAGGATGGTATGTTCGTCATCATTGCGACGGTAAATCTAAAGACCGGCAAGCTTCGCAAGTCTCCGGACATCATTTCCCGCGGCTTCATCTATCTGCGTGAGTCCCAGGAGCTTCTCAACACCGCGAGACTTCTCATCAAAAAGACCGTGGAAGACACGACCCAGGGCATGAATCCCGTCGACCTCGACTACGTCAAGAACCAAATCTCCGACGTCATGGCCGGCTACCTCTTCCAGCAAACCAACAAGGCTCCGATGGTGATCCCCGTCCTAATCGGCGTATAATGTATAAAAGAAAACTCTTCCAGCCGCCGTGCCAATCAGGCAGTTCAGCTAGAAGAGTTGCGGGAAAAGATCCGAGTGCATTCGCCCCACGCACCTACATCAAATGGCGACGCATCAATATTCCATTTGCACGATGTGCGAAGCCATTCTACGAAAACAACGTGTTTGCTCGCAAGGTAGAACAAATTAGCTTTGTCCGTAGATAGCTCCCCTACTTCACCCTTTGGCTGCAAGGAAGTGAGCTGGGTTATCCGTCCACGAAGCTCCCACGGATCAGCAAAAGCATATCCTGTCGATAACGCTTGAATAATGTGAGAATCTACACTCTTAGCCAGCAGTGAATGGGACTGAAGTGTGGTGGCCTCGAATTCACTAACCGTATGCCTTGGTGCTGCTAGTATTGCAGCCTTTACATCAGCCCACATATAGAGCGCCTGTCGCGAATGGTAAAACTCAACGGGATCTTGGCCTACCACAGCACCAAGATCGATACGCGCATGCACGATCTCGATAAGTGCCATGAGTTTCTTAATACCTCCACTTGAGTAAGGTTAATCCTACTTCATATTGCTTTTTTGTTTAAAATTGTCAAATATTATAATGAGTATTTGGCTTTTTTATACTGTATAAAGTTTTCTTGCATTAGTTTTTGTATTTGTATCTCTAACTGTTTCTTCCTATGCCCGCCAAGTAGTTGTACTAGCTTTGTTTTTGGCTGAGGACCCTTTGTGAGCGCGCGAAGAATTGCGCCACGCGCTTCCCTGTCGGAGCCAGCAAACTTCGATTGCTTGGTATACGTCTTACTTTTTGCATTAATGCGCACGCCGCTGCGCTTCAAATGAGCACCATAATCCATAAGCGCTGCGTACCATTCACGGGAGCTCTTTTTGTTGCGTAGTTGCATCTGAAGCAACTTCTCAAGTATCAACAGCACCTCCTTATCATCCACCTGCTCCCTATCTGCAAATAAATGATGCGTAATAACCGTACGCAAATTTGTCTCAACGAAAACGACAGGCTGTTCATACGCAAATGACGCCACAGCACGAGCGGTATAGCGGCCAATTCCTGGAAGTTTTTCCAGTTCTTCCACAGTCTTTGGAAATTTTCCCTGATACTTTTTTTTCTTATTTTTTCCAGTTTCGATTTCGGTGATCTCTTTCGCAGCAAGATGCAGCATCTTTGCCCGCCGATTGTAGCCCAGACCCTGCCAAGAAATAAGTACTTCGCTGAGCGGCGCCTTTGCGAGTGCCTGTACAGTAGGAAATTTCTTAAGAAAGTTTTGATAGAACGGAATCACCCGCTCCACCTGTGTCTGCTGCAGCATGATTTCCGACACCAGGATTTTGTATGGGTCATGCTTTCCACTTTTCCCCACTGCTTTTCGCCACGGCAGTTCATGCCGACCATACTCTTTGTAGTACTTCCAAATTTGTCTACTCAAAGTAGACAAATCCCGTGGGCTCGTAAAAGTACTTTGAGCACTAGAGTTTTCTGGAGAGTTTAAAGAAAATGGGCTTTTAGTATTTGAACGGCGCGCGGATGGCGCAGCCTTGAAAGGGACTCTCGGAGCCGGAGCAGCTTGGTCCGTCATTCTTATGACGGTGCGACGGCGAGAGTGAGCGCCGCTCTCCGCAGGAGAGAGCGGACGCGTGCCCTTGAGAGGCTTTGCCGACGCTCGCCGACCACGACTAAAGCTCGTAGATGACATCCTTCCTTTCCACCACCACCTGCCAACCCTTCTTCTTTGCGTGACGGTACAAAATCCTGTTCGGGTTAAACGCTATCGCCGTCTCCACGAGATCCATCATGGAAGCATCATTTTCCGTATCGCCCACGGCATAGGACCCTTCGAGGGTTAAACTTTCCTTTTCAACAGCACGCTTCAGCACCGCGCTTTTATTCATGATCAAATGCTCCTCTTCGACAGTACCGGTAAAGCGGCTGCTTGGCCCAGTCTCATACAGCGTCCCATACGTCTTATGAAATCCCATCTCATACCCAAAGCCATCGACGATAAACTTTGGCGAATGCGAAACACCCAGCAAATAGTATCCGTTCCGCTTGAGCTCCTGGATGAGGTCACGGGTATAGCGGTAGGTGCGGTGCTTTTTTGCCTCAATTACTTCACCCGCAACATCAGCAATCTCGCCATACTCTTTTCCTTTTATATAGTGCCTAAACGCTTCCACTACTTTTTTGATGTAAGGGCCATATTCACCGGTCCTACTCAGCCAGTCTTCCTGCGCTGTTGCATATACTTCGCGTGCTTCTTTGGGATACACGCCGTGCTCAATTAGGGCTTCTACGAGCTCAATCAAAAGGGATGACCGAAACACCGTTCCGTCGATATCAAACACCGCTACGGGTCTTTTTTCTACCATTATCTACATGGTACCCCGTTATAAAATAAAAACGAAATTTATACATTTGACGACTTGGTACCATTTGGTAGACTTGAAATAGGTATATGAAGACAGTAAACCCGTAAGGGTGCGCCTCGGCTGTCCCGGGTTCAATAAACCGTCTGGTTGTGGAAATGGCGCTCCACCATATTATAAAAGCTGCGAGAAATCGCAGCTTTTATAGTATATAGAGTACTTCTCCCCTTTTCTTTATTGATTCCAGATATTTCTTTGATGCCGGTTCAAAAAATGTAACCACGTAGAATTCTTCATATCTACGTGTAGATAATACAAAGCATGTTGAACCAAAATCTTTAGCGAGTGTCATAAATTCTCTATTCTCAATCATCCCTTTTACATAAAAAGTAGGATTATTAGCAGTCAAAATAAGATTTTCATACGGAATGAGACCGTGCTTTCTGGTAATATCCTTAATCTTAAAGCTATTAATGTAGATAGAATTGTGATTAGGTAGAAATCCAATTATACCCTTATCAACATTATTCGCCTCAATTTCTCTTATTGTGGCTAAATATAGGAGGAGTTTACCCGTAATGAGATCTAGTGGTTTATAAGTCCGGAATACATTTTTATTAGTAGGTGGTGACATTCCATCACCTTACTAATTAGGTCTTCAAGAAATGCTCAAAGAGTTCTAAAGTTATCCTGAGTTCTATTTCGCCTTTGGCCAACGCTCGGCAGCCGGTGGCCAGATCTTGGTGAGTGGGTGCTGCAAGCAGTCATGCGGAATCGCATTGCAGACATAGCGTCCATAGAGCACAAGGCCATTATTTACGTACTTCCAGTCTTCCTTTGGTACAAGGTCTTCCAAATCTTTTGAAATCTTTAATAGGTCGGTGTTGCTCGAAAGGTCAAAACGAAGCGCGAAGCGGCGCACGTGCGTGTCGGTTGGGATACCCTCCCAAATCCCATAGAGCTCTCCAAGCACGACGTGCGCCGACTTATACGCAATCCCCGGCAGCTTCACGAGCTCTGCCTCGGTCTTTGGCAGCTTTCCGCTAAACTCATCCCGCACCATCTGCGCTGCGGCTATCAAATTCTTTGACTTCGTGCGGTGAAAGGTGATGGAGGAGGTTTCTTCAGAAAGTGTCGCGATATTAGCATTCGCAAAATCATCCACGCTTTTATATTTCTTCCAAAGCGTGTCGGTCACCGCATTCACCTTTTTATCGGTGCACTGTGCCGAAAGCATCACCGCCGCAAGCATCTGAAAAGGCGTCTTATAATTCAGTTCTGTCTTTGGCTCAGGATAAGTCTTTTTGAGATACTGCATGATCTTCTTCATGCGTGCGCGCCGCTCTTTAGGAGTAGAAAGGACGGGTAGTGATGCGGAAGATGCCATAGGTGCAGTGTAAAAGGTACTACTAAATGCGCCTTATAAAGTGGTAATGTCGAGCGGCTCACGGCGGAACGCAAATCGATACATGATGGAAAGCAGTGCTCCACCGGAAGCTGCCGCAAGCACGAGTGCAATCATAAAGCCAACGTACGGAAGGCTTCCAATAACTGAAAGTACCACCACACCCAAGATAGCGACCCGCCAGGAGACCACGAATCGTTTTTTAAAGAAACGCATCACCATTGCCCCCGTTACGATTCCAGCATAGATACAGGCAAGCAGAAGGAAAAGCACGTAGGCAGAAAGAAGCAAAAGCGCGACGCCAATTCCCACAAACGAGATGCTAAGGAAGAGAATAAGCACCGGTGTCGCGATAAATCCTGCAAAACCGAGGAGCGTGAAAAGAACGAAGCGCTCAGTGGTGCGGCGAAGTGTTGCTTCCACTACCCTGTCCGCGAGTACCGGGAAGAGACCGGCGATGAGACCTGCTGCAACGACTGCTGCCGTAAGGCGCACCAACCAAAAGATCCAGATGCCCGCCGTCGCAAAGGTTTCTGCCTGTTTGGTGGTAGGAAGCCATCCTGCCTGGCCGATATAATTCACCCCGCCCATTACTTGTGCGGAAGCAGGAATGCTTGCCTGCACCGGCGCGTTATAGCGAAAAGACCCGTGAATTACCGTGCCCGGATTAACGGTGACATTGTCTGAAGCTACCACCATCACGTCGCCAGCATAGGTTCCTGAAAGCGTCACATCTGCGCCATAAATAGTGACGGGACCATCAGCGCCACCCGCCATGGTAACAGTTCCCCCAAGAATGTAAGCATTTTTTGGTTTCCCATACACGCTAATGACCCCACCGCCAAGTAAAAGATCTCCGCCAACCGAGTCATCAACATTTATACGCCCGCCTATTGCGCGCAGGTCAGACGCAACCGGCCGCTGCACATCTACCGTTCCACCGGCAAGCAGTGCCTCACCCGTAACAGGTGCTGCTACGGTGAGGGTTGCTGCTGCGGCACAAAGGTCTGCCGGCAAAGGAGAATCAACGCGTACCTGCCCGCCAAAAAGGTACGTATTGTCTGGTGTGGAAGACGCTATGTCTACATTTTGCGCAGAAAGAAGCGTGGCTGCGTGAGCGGAAGCGGTAGGTATGAGTAAGAAGCTGAAGAGTAGAGGCGCAGCAAACCGTGTTCTATGCAGCAGCTTGTTCATGGCTTAGGTCCTGAGGAGCATCAGGCGGTAATTCCTGATTTGGCTTAGGGGTATGGGAAGCGGCTTTCCACAAGAGCACCGCGAAAATGCACAAGAAGAACGATGTGACCGCTGAAACCAGGCAGTACACGCAAAGCGCCTTAATGAGGACGACTTGGATAAGTTCAAAAATAATTGAAGCGACAAGGCCAATGACGCCAAGCGCTACCAGACTCTTTACAAGCCAAGCGCGGGAAAAGAAAAGCACCGCACAGGCGAGCACGAAGAAGAGCACATAGAAAGCAACGCCATAGACCGCAAGCGGAATGCCAAAAAGGTGGGAGTACACGCTTTGCGCCACGGTGTTGCAGCCGTCGAGACCTTTAATATTGCAGGTAAGCGCGGTGTTGGTGAGCGCGGTGTAGGAAAGGTAGGTTGCGTCTGCGATACCAATAAGAGAAAGGAGAATGAGGAGCGCACTGTAGAGTTTATGCTGCATTCGTCTATGGTAACGCGATACTGCCGAGTGGGCAACAAACCAATGTATGGTATACTTTACATATGGAACACAACACACCAATCCAAAAAACTGAAGAAGAATGGCGCCAGGAATTGACTCCTGAGGAATACCGTGTCCTTCGTGAAGCGGGCACTGAGCCTCCTTTTACTGGTGCCTTTGTGGATAACCACGAGACCGGTATGTACACCTGCAAGGCATGCGGCGTACCGCTTTTCTCGTCTGATGCAAAGTTTGATTCGCACAGCGGCTGGCCTTCCTTTACCGACCCGGCGGTAGCGGAAAATGTCGGCACGCGCCCTGACAATTCCCACGGCATGCATCGCACGGAAGTATTCTGCAAAAACTGTGGGAGCCACCTCGGCCATGTATTTGATGACGGCCCAAAGGCAGAGACTGGCAACCAGCGCTTCTGCATTAATTCCGTCAGCCTTGCCTTTGAGCCAGAAGCAGAAAAGAAGTAACTGGTAAGGAAAAGCATCCTGCCGAAGCAGGATGCAGTAGTAGTACAAAAGTGCACGTCTATACAGGCAGTTAGAGGTAGCGCCGAAGGCTCCGCGCGAGCGCTGAAGGAGTAGCCTTCGCAACACCCGGCGCTATTGGCTGATACGCAAGCCGTGAGTGCTCGCCGCAGTATGGCCTTTCTTCGTGCGACCTACGGCCGCAGAAAGAAAAGTCTTCATCGCTTGGATTACCGATCGGCCATTTGCACATATGCGCGCCAAGTGTCAGGAGTGTCGCACCTCCTCGTTCCTCCTGACGCTGGAGTGGTGCAGCAGGGATAGGTGCTGGCTGCTGCTTCGGGATGCGGAGAACGGGAACCGCCGTCTTGCGAGGTGCGGCGGGAGTAATCGCCTTCACCGCGCGTGCAGACCTCAGCGAAGTGGAAGGCTGGGAGGGAGTTGCCCGGAACGAGAGTCCGAGCCGATGCACCTTCCCGATAACGGCGTTACGCGTTACATCGCCTAGCTGCTTCGCGATCTGTGAAGCAGAAAGCCCGTCGAGCCATAGCGTTTTCAGCGTCTCGACACTTTGATCAGTCCAACTCATGACAAAGACCCTCCCATTGCAGAGCCATTCGCTCATCTATAAGTGTAGCGTAGCTACTCAGCATTGAGCGAAAAAGAATAGTGCATAAGAATTATTTCCCAATAATTTCTTACTATCACCAAACTGTTCTATAATTAGTACCGATAACCTACTATCTCTATGAAAACAGAAACCATCGTGCTCGCAGGCGGCTGCTTCTGGTGCACCGAAGCGGTATTCAAAATGCTTAAGGGCGTTGATTCCGTAACCTCTGGCTATGCGGGAGGCCATACCGAGAACCCCACCTATCGCGAAGTATGTGCCGGTACGACCGGCCATGCCGAAGCCGTGCAAATAGAGTATGACCCTGCGCAAGTTCCGCTCGAAACACTCCTCACTATTTTCTTTGCGACCCATGACGCCACCCAGCTGAATAGGCAAGGTGCAGATGTCGGTACGCAGTACCGTTCAGCTATTTTCTATACTACCGAAGAGCAGAAGAGTGTGGTCGAAAAATTTATCAAGGAGCTTGATGCCTCAAGCAGCGAAGGCGAGCCTATAGTGACTCAGGTAGAACCGCTTACGAAGTTCTATCCAGCAGAAGACTACCACCAAAACTACTACAGCCAGAACCAAAACCAGGGATACTGCCAGGTGGTGATTGCGCCAAAACTCCAAAAGGTACAAGAGAAATACGCCGAGCTTTTGCGGATGTAACCTTCTTCGTGGTTGGTGCGTTATAGAGAGTGGAAGAACTTGTTTGGTGGGCATCTGAAGAGAACTGAATAGGCAAGCGCGACTACGTACGTTGCTGCAACCCTAACTCATTTCTCCTCTTTGCTACCTTTCTCATCAAAATCCAAACACCAAACTTGTTCATCCCCTGCTCTTTTCTTCGGGAACACCATTAAAGCGTTCCCTTCCATCACCCAGTGAATCATCACCTACACATTTTCCGTCTCCCAACTTCTGTCCCTCCGACTATCCTTACTTTCTTCCTTTTTCTGCCACACTCCCTTTCCTTCTGCCTCTGCCCTTTCCCTTGATTCACTCACCACCCGCCGGCGTATACGTACACCGGTTTTATTGTTTTAGTATTACACTTTCTCTGCGTGGGTAATAAATCCCTTCACTTCTTTCACAATATGCTCCACATGCTGATCGTCACGGTTACGCGGCCGCGGAAGGTGCACCGGTACCTTGTGGGAAATGGTGCCGCCTGAAAAAACAAATATTTCATCCGCCAGCATCGCTGCGTCTTCAATATTATGGGTAACCATAAGCATAGTGATGCTGCGCTCAGAAAAAATCTGCAGTAGCTCTTCTGAAAGGCGTGCGCTTGTTTCAAAGTCGAGGGCCGAAAAAGGTTCATCGAGCAAAAGGAATTCAGGATCAGCGACGAGGGCGCGCGCAATACCAACACGTTGGCGCTGGCCACCGGAAAGCTCACGGGGGTATGCGTCCGACAAATGCCCAAGACCAAGGCTTTCAAGCTCCTCCTGAATGCGCTTGTGGTGCTCACGCTTAGTGCCTGGAGTGCCCGTGAAGCCTAGGTGCACATTTTCCTTCACCGTTCTCCACGGCAAGAGGGCTCCATCCTGGAAAATCATACGAGTGCGGGCAGTGTTGGTAACGGTACCGCTCAGTGGCTTCGTGAGTCCAATGGCGAGCCTCAAAAGCGTTGACTTTCCAGCGCCGGAAGGACCAACAATGGCACCAAATGTCCCGCGCTTGAGTGTAAAGGATGCATCCCGAAGCACATGGGGCTCGTTTGGCTCATAGCAGTAGGACACGTTTGAGAAAGTAAGGACGTTATCGGTCATAAAAGTCATTCAGGTATTAATCAAACTTATAGCGCTCTGCCCTCGCCAAAAGCGGCTGCCACAAGAAAAGGTTAAGCACGGCAATCATCACCACCAGCACCGTCATCGCGACAAAAAGCTGCGCGTTGTCTCCTGCCGCGGCAGACTGCACGAGCACACTTCCAATGCCATAAAGATCATGGGCATGTGTGGATTGCGGCGCGTAGGCATGAAGCGCCTCAGCAACTATTACGATATTCCACCCTGCAGCGAGCGCGAGAATTGAGCCCGTGACGAGGGGCGGAAAGAGCGCCGGTAGGGTTATCTTTGTAAAGCGGTCCCAGCGAGAAAGTCCAAACACCTTCCCTACCGCAATCACTTCTTTCGGAATCACCTTAAGCCCACCAATCGTATTAAAAATAATGCTCCAAATCATGGAGAAAAAGAGCATGAACACGGCGGCGCCTTCAAGAAAGCCAGAGCTCACAAAGAAGAGAATAATAACCGGAAAGAAGGCGATGACGGGAATTGATTCCATCACGTCATACACGGGAAGAAGGACGCTTTCGATGCGTTTGTCACTTTCTGCAAGGAGACCAAGGGGAATACCAATCAAAAGACAAAGTATATAGGCAATGAACAAACGCAGAACAGAGGCGCCAAGCGCCAGCAGCACCGTGTGGAAATTAAGCGTTGAGGAATAGGGTAATGCAAACGTGTGCGTCGTTATGAACGCAGCAGCAAGCACGAGGAGAATAGGAAGAATCAAGTGGCTCCCGATGCGTTCGAGTGGTGTGCTCGGGTGCTTCCGCCTGCCACGGTGGCTATAGTATTGAAAACCTTTGTGCGAGCGCATACTACCATACTACCACTTCCTAGGCGGAGCTTTGCAGGATTGGTATACTGCTTATGGCTATGAATCTGGTGCTCGAACTCGTGTTTCTCTATCTCCTTGCGGCATATCTCCTATTGCCGCCGCTCGTGCATATCGGTCTTGCTATTTTTCGGCGTGGCCGCATTCCGACGTTCACCCTAGAAGCAGGAGGTATTCCTGCCGATCCGGTGAATATTCTCTTACTGGCATCGGAAGAAAAACTCCGCGAACGGTTTGCCCAGGCTGGATGGGTCGAAGCAGACCCACTTACTTTCTCTACGGCGTGGAAAATGTCGCTTGCCTTTATCTTTAATCGTCCCTATACCCGCGCACCTTTTCGCTCACTCTACTTATTTGGACGCAGGCAGGACCATGGTTTTCAAATGGCTATTGGAAAAAGTCCTCGCAAACGGCATCATGTGCGCTTTTGGGCCGCAAACATTGACCCGGATATACACCTAACTGATTTTAAGTATTGGAGCAGCACGCACGAGATCGACCCTGCAAAGCCTCTTATCTGGGTAGGAGCTGCCACCGAGGACCTCGGACTCGGGCTTGCCGCCCTTACCTACCAGATCCGCCACCGCACTGACCGATATGTTGATGATGAGCGCGAACATGTACTCAACACCCTTCGGTCAATTGGCGCACTTGCTGAAGAGCACTACGTAGATGCTAACCGCCCAGTCCATGGGAAATACATTACCGATGGCCGTATCATTACCGCTACCCTGCAATAGCACCTGCAGCCACTAGCTCTCGCGTCTGCCGTGCAGAATCAGGTCAACGGCATGCTCGAGGTCACCGGCGAGCGTCAGCGAGCCGGCATTCACGAAGAATATTTCATCGGCATTCCGAATGGTATTCAAGCGGTGCGCAATGATCACCTTGGTTGTCTCCTTTGGGAATTGTTCAAGGATTTCATCAAGCAGCTGCTCAGTGACGGTATCAATGTTTGCCGTTGCCTCATCAAGAATCAAAAGCTCTGGCTTGCGAAGCGCTGCACGAATGAAGGCAATGAGCTGGCGCTGCCCAAGTGAAAGACCGTCTGCGTTGCCGGTAACCTTGGTACTGAGTCCCTCATCGAAGCGGGCAATAAGACCGGAAAGATTTTGCTGGTTAAGGGCATGCGCGAGTTCCTCGTCGCTGCACTCAGCATACGCAGCGTTTCCATAGACAATATTGTCTCGAATAGTTCCAGTAAAAAGAAATGGTTCTTGCAAAATAAAACCAATTTTTTCGGAGCGAATGGCCGGGTCGTAGGTACGAATATCCCTGCCGCGCAAAAGCACGGTTCCCTCCGTCGGATCATAGAGGCGAGCCATAAGGGACGCCGTCGTGGTTTTTCCTCCTCCCGTTGGCCCCACGAGCGCATAGGTCTTTCCCTTTTCAAGCGTGAAGTTCACGTCATGGAGCACCTGCTTGCCGTCGGGGTACCCAAAGGAAACATTCTTAAATTCAAGTACGCTTTCCCCCTTTCTTGACTGAACATCGCTTTCTTCTGCATGAAGCACCGGCATATTTGATTCGAGCGAGAGCACATCCTGAATACGATCGAGTGACGCAAGGGCAAGCTGAAGGCTCGACCACACGGTCGCGAGCTGGCGGAGTGGGTTATAAAAACTATTCACATAGAGAATGTAGCCAATCAAAAGACCAATCGTAAGATGACCGGTCATGATGAGGTACAAACCATAGGTGAGCACAATGAGCTGGCCAAGGTTTGAGGCAAAGGTATAGAGCGGCGTAAACACACCAGAAGCAATGCCCGACCACACCGACGCATGATAATTTGCTTGGTTTGCCTCCTTGAATTTCGTGCGGAAATAGTCGAGGCGATTGAAAACAATAATAACCTTAAAGTTATTAAGGCTTTCCTGCACCTCGGCGCTCATAGCCCCAAGGCTTTGCAGACCTGCGCGACTCTTCCGCTTCACCCACTCGGAAATAAGCTGCGTCACCACGAATACAAGGAACGCTGGAAGGAGTGTTGCGAGCCCAAGCTTCCAGTTGAGGACAAGCAGGAAGATCGCTGCGCCAAATATTTGGAAGCCATTTCCAATAAACTGCATCAGGGCTTGCGCAAAGAATTGATTCAGTTTATCGGTGTCATTATTGATACGCGAGATGAGGTCACCGGTCTTATTTTGGTTGAAGAAGGCAATCGGAAGATTTTGCAGTTTGAGGAAAAGCTCATTACGCAGTTTGAAGAGCACGCCGCGACCCACGGTACCCATGCGCTTTATTTGGAAGTAGTTTGCGAATACGGCGACGATATAAATGCCGAAAAGTATAAAGCCGTAGCGAAGCACTCCCGCAAAGTCGTGGTTTGCTACGTATACGTCAATAGCACGAGCAATCACGACGGGCGCTAAGAGTGTTGCAAGGGAATTGATGACCACGGACACACCGGCAATACTGAGATTCTTTCGTTCTGTTTTAAGGAGCGGCCAAAGACTTCCCCACGCGCGCTGGAGCGTACCTTTTCCCTGCGGCGAAGACTCCGTAGGCAAGACATAGCTAAGCGAAGCAGCTTCTGAGATATGGGATTGATTCTTTTTCATACTATTCATAGTTTTCCGTACTCTTTTGTGAGTCATAGATCTGCACGTACTCTGGACTCGACTGCATAAGCTCCTGGTGGGTGCCGATAGCCAGCACTTCCCCTTCCATCAAGAGAATAACCTGGTCATAGTGCTCGATAGGGGCGATCTTCTGCGTCACGGAGATGAGCGTAAGGTCAGGATAATTCTGTGCCACGTTCGCAAGAATCTTGTGCTCAGTGTTTGTATCGACACGCGCAGTGAAGTCATCGAGGAGGAGAATTTTCGGATTAAGGGCAAGCGCACGCGCAAGCATGATGCGCTGCTTTTGGCCGCCCGAAAGCGAGTTTCCACGCTCCGAAACAATGGTATCGAGACCTTCCGGCAGCGTGCTGATGAAGTCATGTAGCTCTGCCGTATCAATTGCCTTTTGCAGGTCTCCATCTTTCACGGTAGTGCTGAAGGC
Source organism: Candidatus Kaiserbacteria bacterium (assembly GCA_029288835.1). Taxonomy (GTDB): domain Bacteria; phylum Patescibacteriota; class Minisyncoccia; order Phycocordibacterales; family Phycocordibacteraceae; genus C7867-001. The sequence continues at coordinate 9,847 of JARIGN010000009.1, read as the reverse complement.
AATATTCTCGCGCAGCGTAAGGTTAAAAATGATGCTGTCCTGGAAGACAAAACCTACCTGCTCGTGGAGCCGCTGCTTTTTGTATGCATTAATGGGTTGTCCGTCATATAAGATGGTGCCTTCGCTTGGCTGAATGAGGCCGGTGAGCACATACAAAAGCTGAGTCTTCCCTCCTGCAGTGGGGCCAATAATTGCGTTCTTTGTACCCGGGGCTATACGAAAAGAAACGTCCTTAAGCGTGGCGTGCTCACCATGCTTGAGAGAGAGCTGCGAAACTTCTATCGTTCCACTCAATTCGTTTTCGAGTGTTCCCTCATCTTTTGAGTCCTGCTGCTCCAGCACTCCCATGATGCGGTCATAGGAAGCAGATGCCTGCGCTATTACGTTGCTCATAAAGCCGATGATCATGATCGGGAAAATGAGAATCAAGAGGTAGTTATTGAACGCAGTAAAGGAACCAAGCGACATGCTTCCATGAATGACGAAGTACCCACCCAAAAGGAGAATGGTGAGCGTCGCCATATTAGAGAGGAACGTAATAATAGGAATGAGCAACGAGAAATAGCCGATGATTTGGAGCCCAACACTGCGCGAAGCTGCCGCAGCTTCTTCAAACTTTGCTTCTTCGATTCTCTGAGAATTCAAGAGACGGATTAGTGAAGCACCAATAATGCTTTCGCTAATTACGCTATTGAGCCAGTCAATAATCTGCTGCCCCTTGAGAAAGAGTTTACGCACGCGGCCGAGCACGACATAAAACGTTCCGGCAATGAAAGGAAGGATCGCGATAACGGCGAGCGCTAGTCTCCAATTCAGCATCAGGAGCAAAATGCAGGATCCGATAATCAAAAAGACTGAAGAGATGAGCGAGGAAATAGCCTGCGCAACAAAAGTCTTTATGGCGTCGACATCGGATGTGAGGTTCGTGAGGAGTTTTGCCGGCGTGAGCTGGTCTATGGTGGCATATTCCTGCACGCTTATTTTTGCGGAAATGTCGTTACGCAGGTCTCGCGCCACGCGTTCAGACGCAATAGTTTGCACAATACTTTGGAAGAAGGTGAAAAGCGCGATACCGAGCGCGACAAAAAAGAACGAAAGGATGACTGAACCCAGGTGTAGCGTATGTGCCGTATAGGCATCAATAGCATGCGCGGTCAGCTGCGGGACCACGAGGTTAAAGCCGTTTGCCACGAGCGTTACCAACGTGAGCAAAAGTATCCAGCCGGTATAAGGCTTGAGGAGCGCGAACAAGTTCGCGCTCGGTGTTGCGGGAGAAAAATCTAAACCAGAAGATTGCGCGCGGCGTGAAGGCATACGATGAGTGAGTACTAGTATACCTTTTATTCGGCCATCATGAGCTCAGGGTCAATTTTTCGCTCTGGCACCTTAATGAAGAATGCAAAAAGTGCACCGATCACGAGAATACCAGCCGCTATTTCATAGATAAGCCCGTAGGCATCAACCTGTGCCTTCAAGATGATAAGTGTGGTATACGTCTGCATATTCGCTGCAGTGTGCACATAGAGATGACTAAGAGAGGAAATATTCAGCACGTTTCGCTTTTCTGCCCAGTCGAGCAAGCTACCAAAGAGTGCGATACCAAAGGCACCTGAAATGTTGCGCACGAGCGCAAGCACTGAAGACGCTACGCCGATCTCATGCGGCGGCACTGCCTGCGCGACGGCGTTCGTACGCTGCGCCATACCAAAGCCGAGGCCTCCAGCCATGATGACGAGCGGGATCATCACATCGATAGCAGTCGAGCGCACATCAAGGAATGAGAAAAGATAGAGACCGAATGCCGCAACGAGCGTAGAAAAGCCGATCACGATTCCCGGCTTTACCTTCCCTACCAGTGAAGCCCCAAATGGTGCAGCCGCCATGAGACCGAAGGCCATTGGAATGAAGAGGTAGCCGGTCTGGGTCGCGCTGTAGCCAAGGAAGGTCTGCGCAAAAATCGGCACGAGGAAAATACTGCCCATAAGACCCATGAACACGATAAAGTTGTTGGTGAGCGTATTCACGAAGACCGGATTCTGGAAGAATTTAAGGTCAACGATCGGCTCAGGATGGCGCTGCTCGATTAGGATGAAGATGAATCCAAAGACGAGCGTGCCAAGGTAGCAGAGCATGCTTGAGGTTGAAAGCCATCCCCAGCTCGTGCCTTGGTCAAGTACGAGCACGAGCGTTGCAAGTGCCGCACCCAGCGAGATTGCACCAAACCAGTCAAATTTAACGACGCGCTCAGGAAGCTTAGACTCCGTCACAAAGGTGAGCGCCATGAAGGTACCGATGATTCCCACCGGCAGATTCACGAGGAACACCGAACGCCAGCCAAAGGTATCAATGAGCGGGCCACCAATCAGAGGACCAAAGACGGATGCGGCGCCGAATACCGAAGACCAAATACCGAGCGCTTGCGACCTATCCTGCTGCTTAGGGAAAGTCACGGTAAGAATGGCCATCGCCGTTGGATAGTCTGCAGATCCTGAAATAGCTTGGATAATACGAAAAACGATGAGTGAAGGAAGATTCCACGCCAGACCGGCAAGCACCGAGCCAATCAAGAAACCAATAAAGCCGATAATGTACACCTTCTTTCGCCCAATAGTGTCGCCGAGCTTTCCCCAGATAGGTACGAAGACCGCGTTTGCAAGGATGTATGCCGTACCGATCCACCCTGCCTGGCTGACGGTAATGTGGAAGTCAGTGATGATGTTCGGGAGCGCGAGGTTAACGATTGTTTGGTCGAGACGGCCAAGGAACGTGCCGATAATAACCGTCACGAGCACCCACCACTTCAAAGAATCACCTTTTGCTTTCGCAGGCGCTTGAGTAGTTGGAATTGTAGCAGTGGATGTAGCCATAGTAATCAATAGTGCGTAGCGACACGGGTGTAAGAAAAGGTTCTGCGCAGCGCGACGGCGCGAGCAGGAGGAAATTTTTCAGCAGAAAAATATTCCGTCCTTTTCATCACCCGTGTCGCTACGCACTGTCGCATATTAACTCTTTCCTCGATACACCCAAATCTTCGCACTCATCCCATTCTTCAGTTGTGGATACTTCGTAAGGTCATACGCAACATATACATTAAAGTTTTGCTCTTGTCGCTGGTCGGAGACCTGGAAGACCACATCAGAAGCTTCTGCGGTTGGGGCCACTTCACTCACGACACCATAAAACGTCTGACCAGGAAATGCATCGACCGTAAACTTTGCTTGGTCACCCACGGCAACATTCGCCAATCCCTTATCTTCCTCAAGCTGCCCCACGACGCGAAGCTGCTTTGGATCGATGGTGGTTACTACCGGCGTGCCGGCATTCACCAAGCTTCCGATGTTAGTGTTAGTGAGAATCACGAGGCCGCCTGCCGTTGAGGTGACGAGCTGCGTGCCAACCTGCGCCACGGGCGTATTAGGCAAAAGCACATCGCCCACCTTTACATACACATTCATGAGTGTGCCTGCGGTGGTGGGGGCGAGTGCTGTCTGAGGAGCCTGCACTGCGGACTTTTCGATATAAACCTGCTGGTTGGTGACGCCGAGATACGCGAGTGCGCCGATACCGCCGCCAATAATGAGCACGATCGCTGCGGCAACCATGAGCGGAACACGGCTCTTTGGAGCATTCTCTACTGCTGTTGATTCGTTTGTGTTTTCTTGTGCCATACAGAATTAATTACGGATTAGTAGGTATTAGGATTGGGAACCAACCGCGGAGACCGTATCGCCTGCGGAAAGACCGGAAAGCACTTCGACCGTGCTGGTGCTGGTGAGCCCGATAGTCACGGGCGTTTGCACGAGACCCTGTGCTGTCTTTTTAAGGACGACCTGTTGACTGCCGTTTGTGATAACCGCAGATGCAGGAATGATAAGTACGTTTTGCGCATTGCCGGCGTTGATGGTTGCACTTCCGGTCATGCCATTTGCGATTGAAGGGTCTGCATTTGCGAAGATGAGTGTAATCTTATAGCCCGTTGGTGCTGCTGCGGTGCCTGGGGCTGCTGCCGTGTTTGGATTAGTTGATGGAGAAGTCTCAACCGTACCAACCGTTGCAGGGAATACGCGCCCTGAACCGTACGCGTCGAGCGTGACATTTGCTGAGTCACCAACCTTTACCTTAGTGACGTCATTTTCTGGTACATAGACATCCATTTCAAATGTGCCATTTGGAATCAAGGAAATAGCGGGTGTATTCGCCGAGACCGCATCGCCGGGCTTAATGGAAACGCTTGCTATGGTTCCTGAGAATGGCGCGACAATCTCCTGCTGCGCGATTTGCGCCTCTATACCTGCCACCACCGCACGCTGCGCCTGAATATCCTGCGGCGTTGCACCTGCTGCAGTCGCATTGAGCTGGTCCTGTGCAGACTGTACCGCAAGCTGCTGGGTGGTGATGCTTTGGCTCGCACTGGTAAGCGCCGCAATCTGGCCATTCACGGTGCTGAGTGCAGCATTTGCATTGGCGAGTGCTGCCGTCTGCTGGGTCTTCGTGAAGTTACCGTTTGGCTGCTGAGCGTTAAGAGCTGAAATGAGGTCATTAAGGAAGTTTCGGATATTCTCAAGATGACCAAGACCTTCGCTCGTGACACGCTGGAGCTGGTCAGGGGAGGAGGGTTCACTTGCTTGGCCAAGCTGGCTCTGCCAGGTGGTAAAGTCGGCATTCAGTGCAACACGTTCGGTATCAATTTGAATTCGCTCGGACTGATCAGTTGAAATGCTCGTAATTACAGGGTCAGCAAGATTAGAGAAATCAAAGAGCGGGTCAATTTGGGTATTGATTGCAGACTTCGCGGAAGAATAAGCAGTCGTGAGGGTAAGGGGAATGTTCGTGTAAGTATTTTGAAGCTGCGTTTGCGCCGACGCTACACCTGTCTGCTGGCCGGCAAGGTCCACGGACCGCGGACCCGCCTCGAGCTCGTTAAGCTTCGCTTCCGCTGCAGAAAGGCTTGCGCCCAGAACGCTCGTGTCGAGGTTTGCAAGGAGCTGTCCCGCCACTACTTTTTGTCCCGCCTTCACTTCCACGCCTTTCACCTGCCCACCCACCTCGAAAGAAAGGTTTGGATTTTGCACTGGCGAGACCACACCGGTCGCAGTGACTACCTGGGTGATGTTCCCGGTTTGTACGGCAGCATATGCTTCTTTTGCAGGCTGGGTCTCTATCAAATAGTATGCAAGGCTGCCGACCAGCATAAGGCCCACAATAGCGAGCGAGGCGCGTACGGCGGTGTTCTTCAAGAGTTCTGAAATTGGCGGGAAGTTTTTCATAATGACGAGCGGGGTTTCTAGAATAAGTAAAAATAATTTGTAAATTCGAAATAAAGGTGGCACCTCTTATACGGAGGTGCTGGTTATACGGCTAAGTATACGCACAAGTTCCTCACAATCCTTTGTGGATAGGTTCTCAATGACACGGCTAAACGCTTCCGCGCGTGCCTGCATCATCGTTTCCATAAGCTTAGTACCTTTCTTTGATACCGAAAGGCGCACCACACGCCGATCTTTTGGATCGGGTGCGCGCTCAAGGATGCCATCCCGTACAAGACCGTCGATGAGCGCTGTCGCAGACGGCGGCGCAATCTTCAGGTATACCGCCACCTCACGCATCGAAGGCGTACCCTCAGCACGGGTACGCTCCTCGATATACCGCATAGTTTCCATATGTAGATACGAAAGCGCATCATGCTGGATCCCGTCGCGGCTCATTTCACGCTTCAAAAGCCGGCCCATTTCAAAGAAAAGCTGCGGGAGCTGTTCCTGGACGGTGCCTTTCTTTGGCGCTGATGTGGTTGCCAATCGAGCAGTCATTGTTAAGTAGGCTAATAGTTAGCCTATCTAACTATATATGAATGCGTCGTGAAGCGCAAGCAATAAACCCCTAGCACTTCTTGCGTATTTAGCGCGTTGCGTCAATGCGTGCCTTTATCGCTGCAAGCGCTCCATCAATGTGCTTCTTGGTATCTTCGTCAGTGAGATTTCCTTCGGCATCAAATTTCTGCGCATTGCCGCTCATATAAAATTCCGGCTGCCCCATGACTGCAGCATCAAGGAACAAAAGGCTCTTCTTAAGGTCGGCCTGTGCAAGCGCCGTACCCACTACCCCGCCAGTGGCGCCGAGCGTGAAGACAATCTTTCCGCTCCACGGCGCGGTGCCATACGGGCGCGAAGTCCAGTCGATAAAGTTCTTCATCGCACTCGACATAGTGCGGTTGTATTCCGGCGTCGCAAGGAGTACCGCGTCTGCAGCTTTTATCTTATCCTTGAGCCCCTGAGCGTCAGCTGGATAATTCGCATCGAAGTCCTGGTTATAGACCGGTAAAAAATCAATATCGAGTATTTCGACATTCATGCTCTCAGGCATAGCTGCGCCCTGTGCTGCGAATGCATGCAAAAGCGCGGTATCAAATGAACCCTTTCGAAGACTTCCTGAAACGGCAACAAGATTGTAATTGGCCATAGGTATATGGTTAATGGTTAAGGCGAGCAAAGCCCGCTGCACTATTCACGCTAGCATGTGCAGTTTTTTGAGGTGGTGGGGATAACTTCACGAAATACACTGGGTCTGATCCGTAGCTGTATAGATGACAAGACTATTTTTTTATATTATAGTCCGCGTTAGATAAGGAGGAGCTAATGATCTACATTCTCTGGCACATTTATATGGATGTTCATCCAAAGGAGTCTACAGAGGTGCCTAAGATACTGAGTTCTGAATTGGAGGAGTATACTGGATCTCCTGTAAGTCTGCCATTCCACATCAAATCTCACACACAGTCGCATGGCTTGCGGGGAAGGAACGGCGACCTACCTCGAACTCGAATTATTTGTCATCAGATACTCTATATACCGAAGATGTAAAGATTTGCCGCAGCTGCTCTTACCATGAGCAGCTTTTCTTTATACGTCACATTAATTAATACTACTATCTGTAATATTTTATCCTCGTTTTAATGAAAACATACTCTGTATGCTAGCCCAACTTCTGCTTGAAGAAATTGAGGATCATCGGCCAAGTAAGCTCTGAGGCATTCTTGTCGTAGCTTGCGCGGTCATCGGTGAGATACGCATGCTGCGCACCACTGAACTCTACGTCCACATGTGCCTTCCCTGCCTCGTCCATGGCCGCAGGAATCTTTGACCACATCTCACGAGGAATGCGCACATCTGCCCCGCCCCAGAAGAAAAGCATTGGTGCTGAAAGCTTTGGCACACGGTCGAGCATGTCTGATATACCACCGCCATAGAGGGAAATTGCTGCCTTAAACTCCATGCCAGAACTGTTAGCAATATATGCCGAGCGTCCTCCCATGCAGAAACCAATGATGCCAATGTTCTCTCCGACACCTTCCTGGGCTACGAGCCATTCGCGTGTTGCGCGAACGTCGCTTTCAATTTCCTCATTCTTAAGCGCCTGAATAAGGGGCATCACTTCTTCCATTGGCGCATCGACAGGACTAAAACCAGAGGACGTACGATGGAAAAGTTCCGGTGCAATCACTAAGTACCCTTCCGCAGCAATTCTATCTGCAACGCGACGAATGTAGTCATTCACGCCGAATGCTTCCTGCAAAACGATCACCCCACCTTTCACTGCCCCAGCATTTCCTCCTTGGGGCTTAGACACATACGCATCCATCTCCGTCCCATCATCAACCTTCAAAGTTACATAATTTTCTTTCATATAGGGTTCAGTATAAGAGTATTGGATAAAGTATTGATGAACTAAAGCAACCCAGAAGTGTCCTTGAGAAAGGCCTCTGCGCAGGGCGACGGCCCGAGCAGGAGGAAATTTTTCAGCAGAAAAATATTCCGTGCCTTTCGAAGGGACACTTCTGGGTTGCTTTGAAGAAACTACTTACCGTTCAACTGAGAGTCGATCAACTGAGACACCGCTGAATACGGCTGAAGACCCTGAAGAAGCGTGGTGCCAACGATAACACTTGGCGTTCCCTGGATGCCATAGCCTTGACCTTCGGTGAAGTCGGCGGCGATGGTTGCGTCATACGCCGTCTTGTTTGCATTCATGGTTGTAACAACCTTGTTTACATCAATACCCGGAATAGTAGCCGTGACTTTCTCAAGGTGTGGAAGATATCCTGCGTCTGCAGTGCGGCTTTCCTCAAGCTGTGCAGCAAAGATAGCTGAATACCACTGGTAGAACTTGTCTGGGTAAAGCGCCCACACCGCACGAGCAAATTCTGATGCCTGGGTAGAGTTTGGACCAAGGAAGTCGAAGTCCTTGAAGACAATCTTCAATTTACCGGTCTGCACGTAGCTCGTGTATAGCTGTGGCACGACTGTAGCATCAAATTGCTTACAGAATGGGCACTGGTAGTCAAAGAAGAGTGCCATCGTTACCGGTGCGTTTGCGTTGCCGACGTAGGGCTCACCCTGTGTCTTAAGGTTCTTAATGTTCACCGTCGGTGCGGAAGGGTTTGTACCGGTCGCTGCCTGCTGCACCGCCTGGCCACCTTTTGCAAAAATAAAGGTGAGGGCGATGATGACTGCGGCGAGAATGACTGCGATTGGGGTTAGGTACTTATCAAGGAAGGTATTGTTTGGATTCATATGCGTTTACTTATGTGCTCGAATTGTACCACTAGCCGCTCTTTTTCGCTGCCTTCGGAGCACTTTTCTTTGTAGCTTTCTTGGGAGCAGCTTTCTTTGCTGGCTGGGTACCTGCCTTTTTAACGGCGCTGCGTGGAGACTTGGTTGCGGTCTTGCTTGCATGCTTGACCGCGGCGCCGCCCTGCTTCGCCACCTTCTTTGCTACGCCTTCGCCTTTGCGTGCAGCACTCGCGAGCTCGGCCTCGATCAGCTTCCAGTTCTGCTTGAGCTCGTTTGCTGCCGCAAGGAGTTCCTCGCGCTTCACATTGCGTGCGCCAGCATACGCCTTTGCCGCATTGTCCACGATTACCGCCATCGCCGCCTTATCAAGCTTCGCCGCTACCTTAATCTGCTTCTTTGCTTCCTTCACAACTTTGTCCTTCATTTCTCCCGCCCACTTTGCCGTCTTTCGGCGGTGGGTGTCTGCTTTCTTTGAGCCGTAGTAATAATATCCAGCGGCTGCAGCTCCGGCAGCGGCAAGAATGCCTGCGCCAATCTCTGCGGCCACGACTGCGTCATGATTGGATGATTTCTTTTTTGCTTGTGCCATAAAAATAAATGATGATTAAGAGCTGCGCCGCTTTTTAAGGAGACGCTTGCCCGACTTTCCTGCAAAACCCACCAGCGCAAGGATCGGACCAAGGAAGCCCTTTGCCTTGCTGCGCTTAATAGAAGCACGTGCCTGATGAATATCTGCTTTAAGCGCTTCAGTTTCTTCTTCGACGGTGTCCGCAACACGCTTCAGCGTGCGCATGATCTTGATGAGATAGATGAGTGCAATAACTACCAAAATGGCAATTATGACAAACCCTACGGTCGCAACTGCAAAGAAAAGATTCATTCTGAAGAATTCGCTCATGGTTATGTTGGGCCCAAACGCACGCTTTTAGTGTACCACGCGAAAAAATCGTCAAGCCATTTGACTGATGTGCTTTTTTGCATTAGAATGTTTCCTTCGTGCCATTGGGGGTGCGAACACATAGTACCAAACGGGGAATCTGATTTGTCTAAAGAACATGTCCACCTGGTTGCCCACCTTGGTGAAGAGGAGGATGAGATTCCTTTCGATGACAAAGTCCGAGGATACTGGAAAAATATGGGCATACCGGAGTATGTATTAGTTTTCGGTAGCCTAGCCTCCATCCTCATCATCGTACTCGCCGCGATCCTTTTCGGTCGTCACGAACTCTTGAACAGTGTTTCCTCTCTGCTCACCTGGTAAACACTCGTTCTAGAAGGCC
>JARIGN010000029.1 GCA_029288835.1 Candidatus Kaiserbacteria bacterium | reverse complement strand
GTAGACAAAGACGCCCCAGCCGGACACATCAATGACACAGCCATTTGGCTCCACTGCCAGCACTTCTCCGCGAATCTGTCGTACCATTGTTTGTATAGTACCAGGCATGAGGCTCGGCTTATAGGTACGGCCTTGCAGATTACGGCCTCGTATCGTAGTATGCGTTCACATGGCAATCACTAGCTCAGCAAAGAAAGCGCACCGCGCATCCCTTAAAAAGCACGTATTTAACGTACGTCGCAAGCGTGTTCTTGCGGACGCTACTAAGTCTGTAAAGAAACTTATTACGACCGATGCTAAGGAAGCTCGCGAGTCACTCTCAAAGGCCTACAAGGCAATTGATAAGGCTGCAAAGACCGGCATTATCAAGAAGAATACGGCATCACGTAAGAAATCACGCCTTGCTGCTGCCGTTAAGCGCGGAAGTGGTAATTAGGGAAAAGAAAAACCGCCGCCCAGAGGGCGGCAGTTTTTCTTTATCTCGTTTGTTTGTTACTCACTCAGTGCTCTCGGTAAGCAAGCTTTCCGATTCGCGCACCTCCTCACAAATGGTAAAACCTGCACGTTGTGCAGGTTTTACCATTTGATTCGTCGGTGCTCTCGGTAGGAATCGAACCTACATTGCATCCTCCGCAAGGATGTGTCCTATCCATTGAACGACGAGAGCGTATTACGTTTTTAACACAAAAGCGTGGAAAACGCGACTTTTAGCACGCTTTCTTTGGTTACGCTACAGCTGGAACAGCTCGATCACGCGGTCGATCGCCGACTCATCATGTTTGCCTTCAGGAAGGTGTGCCGCGATGTAGTCATACACGTCGAGCGGGTCATAGCCGATGATGGGAATCAAAAGGTGTGGAGCAAGAAGATGCTTCGTCTTGATCGAAAGCGCTGGCGGAAGGGTTTCATCCAGATACTCAAGCACCGAGAAGTGGAGCATGTCTTCGAAGCGATAGAAATGGGAATCGATACTGATACCGCGTTCTGTGATGGTGAAGCGGTGGATACGGGGACGCTTTGCGGCTTGGATGCAGAGCGCAGTAGTGCCGGCAATGACGACGAGTGCAAGGAGAATGTTTCCAAAAAGCACGCACGCTATGAAGAGGGCGACCGCGATAATCCCAACCGCCCAATACCATTCGGCAGCCTTTTCTTCAGAAGCAAATTCTTTCCCGTGCCATTCAAAGAGCGGAGGTTGTGGCATGCCATTATCATACCACCAGCATAGTTATTTTTTCTTTAGGAACGCACGTGCGCCAAAATAGAGGACAAGGATCGCGACAAGAATAAGGAGGCCGAGGTTGGTGTTGCCGAGGTAGCCCGCATAGAGTTTTGAAAAGCCAAACACGGTGGCGAGTGTTGAAAGGTACCAGAGAAGGTCTCCGATGAAACTATAAAGAAGGACATTTCCGAAAGAGAGGTCGAGCCACGCGGCGAAAAATGCGCCGAGCGCAGGGGAGATGGTGTTGGAGAACACGGCGAGAGCAAATTTTTCGCCGCTCTTGTGGATGCTGGCTTCCAGCCGTTTTGCCTGACGCTCAACCCAAAGATCAAATTTGGATCCTGCGGCTTTCTTCTTTACGTACGTTCCAAAAAGATATCCAAGCCAGATCTGGAGGAGAGTAACGACGAGCCAGAGAATGGTGATGAGGAGAAGGGAATAGTGCAGCTGGAACGCCTTATAGAGGAGCGCGATGGTGGTGACACCTTCCTGGACGGTGAGGGCAAGAGCGAGTAGAAGCCAGAGTTGCATGGGGGTATTGTACCGTATGACGGGGTGGGGAGGTATGGAAGTGGTTGACCCGTGTGTGAGAGAAAGTTGGAAAGGTGATTTTGAGAGAAAGTGAAATTAAATAATGTTAATTTACTCAAAACCTAGTAAAAGTATTGCTTGACAATAATTAATATATATACTATATTGTTATCCGAGTTCTTTTACAAATATTTAATTGGCTGCATCTTTTAGGGTCTCTATATTGGACTTTAAAAGACTGCAGCAATCGGAAAACGAAAGGAATCATCCGATGAAATACGTAGCCGCGGCAGTCGCCGCTCTCGTGCTTATCCTAGGTCTCGCCTGGGTGGTGCAGGGCAACGACTTCTTCATGTACAAGGTGTTCGCCCCGCAATACGCGAAGGCGCAGCGCCAGGTGTTCGAAGGCACGCCCTCCTACAACAAGGGCATGGTCCAGGAGCTCGAGAACATGCAGGTCGACTACGTGAAGGAGAAGGATCCCAGCGCCAAGGCGGCGCTCAGGTCCGTCATCCTTCATCGGGCGTCAGGCTACAACCTGAACGACCCGGACGTTCCCGCCGACCTGCGGGACTTCATCAGCCAGCTCAAGCAGGAGCAAGACGCCGCCCGGTAAGCTTTTCCAACTTCCACGACATCTTTAATAACTGAAGGGGACTGAAACTATGAAAATCCTACTTTGCATGGCCGCGCTTGCCGCTAGCTTTCTTCTTACGGCTTGCGTCCGAGGAGAGAGCAGTGACGAGAAGCAGTCAGACCAGCAGGAGGCTCTTCTCCAGGAGGGTACCGCACAAGTCGGCATGCCCAATATCAAGAACTTCCGGGAACGGAAGCTTCTGAAGGACATCCTCGAGCTGCGCGACCAGAACGGCCTCGTCACCTACGCCTATACGTTCAGCGAGATGACGGGCAAGTACCGATTCTTCTGCAATTCCGTCGGCTACGGCATCCCCTACGCCACGCAGTTTACGAACCCGCAGAAGCTCTCGTGGCCGGGCTATCACGAGTCGTCTGTGATTTCGCAGGCGGATCCGAACGGCCTATACTCTCCGCCTTCGGCAGAGGGAACCTGGATCATGTGCAAGGACCCCAACGGGAACCGCACACTGCCAGTATACGTCGAGCCGCGCGTCATCGTTTCTCCGTTCCAGCTGACCGGCGCCAACGTCGAGTAGTAGGCCCAGTTCGGGCCGCAGTCTAAGCGTGCTTTAGTCTAAAGCACACAGGCCGTCCCCTCAAAAGGACGGCCTGAAATATTTTAATCCTAGTACCATATCTATGGGTTTAAATTAAAAATAAAAGAGATTTCACCTACTTTTTCTACAATGTTCGGCACTTATGAATATTTATCTAAACTGCAAATATGTTGGAATAGATTCGGTCACGAATAATTTTCTCGCCGTCGCTCGAAAATTTTCGCGACCCCGGCTCGCGGTCTCGCCTGCTGGCTCGACATCGCTCCACCTTTCTCATCTCCCTCTCCTAACGACGAAAAGAGCCGGATAGGATCCGGCTCTTTTCGTCGTAGCGGAGGAGGTGGGATTCGAACCCACGAGACCTTTCGATCTGGCGGTTTTCAAGACCGCTCGTTTCGACCACTCACGCACTCCTCCATTCCTTGTGGAATTCTCTTACTCTAAGGGAAAATTACGCTTCTGCAAGTTTATGGTACGACGACGTCTTTGTTCTTGCGGAAGAACGCGATGTAGAGGATGGAAAGTATGCCGATCGTATTGAGTGCGAGGATGAAAATAAACCAGATAGTCTGCTTGTTTCGAGCAGCAAACCACAGGGCGAAACCTTTCCAGACCATTTCCCAGAGCACGAGCGCGGCGACAGCTGTTTGGAAGATTGGATTTTGAAGTAGGGTGACAAGATTGATCATAAGGGAATAAGATACGGACCCCTTTATTTTAGAGTATGATGAGGATATGCGCTATCTCGGTATTGATTTTGGGACGAAGAAAGTGGGTTTGGCACTCTCAGACGAAGCGGGCAGGATGGGATTTCCGCACGGCATTGTGCCAAATGATGGCCGGCTGATTGATTATGTACGTGAGTTGATTCGAAACAAGGACGTAGAAGTGGTCGTGGTGGGGGAGTCGAAGAATTTTGCGGGGGAGGAGAATGCGGTAGCGGGGG
>JARIGN010000025.1 GCA_029288835.1 Candidatus Kaiserbacteria bacterium | reverse complement strand
GCGGCACCAGGTGAGACCCCGCGAAAATTAAATCCTCGCTGCGCTTCCCGCGCATTGACTTCATGGACTGCTCGCCGAGCGCAAAACGAAATGCCTCCGCGACATTCGACTTTCCTGAACCATTCGGCCCCACGATCGCCGTCGTTGCAGACGAAAAGTCGAGCACGGTCTTCCGCGCAAATGACTTAAACCCCGCGATCTCAAGGCGCTTCAACATTTACCTTATTGTACCAAATCTTTTTCGCTATTCTTCTTAGTGGGTATAAAAGAATGGACGTAATTTTTGTTCCGGAACTCGTTTGAGTGCTTTGGAATAAATAGCTCCAGCTAATGATCTCTTAATGACCTTGTGATTTGGGACTATAATTGAAATGGTAGGAAAGTCTCGGCTATAATGCCTCATTTTTATATGGCTCCCTGTTTGTGATATTTTCTTAAAGTTGAATTGCTCGAGGATTTGGATAATCTCTTTTCCTGATAAGCTACGCAGCTTTGGCATGCGAAAGCCCTATCTCATAATTCACCAAAATCGTAGAATCTTTAGCAAAACCAGTGTCATCTTCATTTTCTCCTTCCAGTGAAAGCTCCACTGCCTCGTGAATATTACGAACAAGCTCATCAATGGTGTCTCCCTGCGTATAGGCGCCTAATTCAGTACAGGTGGCATAATAGCCACCTTCTTCAGCTTCAAATATTTGAACGGGAATAATTTTCCTCTTCATGTCCAGTAGTATAGCATTTGGCATATTTTTTTTGATAATTAATAATTACCCTATTCAACTATGCCAAATGGCTCCTGAACAAAATATCAGGAAGTTATAAAATATTACTGAGTTTTTGATTTTACCAACCCGTCGTATCGAGTGCTGCTTGTGCTGCAGACTGCTCTGCCTCCTGCTTTGACTTTCCGGTTCCTTTTGCAATTTCTTTGGTGCCGAGAAAAACTCCCACGGTAAATTTCTTGTCATGGTCAGGGCCAATTTCCTCAAGCGTCTTATAGCTCGGCGTGGTGCCTTGTTTGTCCTGGGCTACTTCCTGGAAATGGCTTTTTGCATCCTGCCACGCGCGCTTTTCAATTATTTCGTCAATCTTGTTATACAAATTCTTCGCGAGAAAGGCTTCTGCAGCAGCATAGCCTTGGTCGAGATAGATAGCACCGAGGAGTGCCTCAAACGCATTGGCAAGAATAATCTGTCGGGCGCGGCCGGTGTCCTTGCTTTCGCCTTTTGAAAGCAAAAGCATGTCATTAAGGCCAATCGTTTCTGCTACACCGGCAAGCGAAAAGGTGTTCACGAGCGAGGCGCGGTATGCGGTGAGCTCGCCTTCGTCTTTCTTTGGGAATTTCGTGAAAAGAAAATGAGTCACCGCGAGCTCAAGGACAGCATCACCGAGGAACTCAAGGCGCTCATTGTGGGAGCTGACGGTACCGCGGCTTTCATTCAAATAGGAGCGATGCGTAAGAGCCTCAATGAGGAGGTTGAGGTTCGTGAAAGGCACGCCGAGCTTTTCAGTATATGCGGCAAAATCAGGCATGGCTATATTATATCAAACATTTACTAGAAGTCGAGCTGGGCAAGGGGCATCAAAGAATACGGGGCGACACTGACTAACGAGACACCGGCGCCTGATCCAAAAGCTTTTGCACGGCAGCGGTGACGATCGGCAACATGTCGTCGTAGAAATTAAGATCGAGAATGTCCTGCAAGCGGAACCAGCGCACATCATCAAGCCCACCCTTTCCTTCTTCAAGCTTCAAGGGCTCATATTCTGAACGGCCAAGGAAATAGGTCACGTGCTTGCGGAACTTTCCTTTCTCCGGATGCGAAGCCACGTATTCGTTCTCGCCCACCTTCGCTTCTATCGTAATATCTACGCCCATCTCCTTTTTAATAGCGCGCTTCGTTCCCTCCTCGAGGTCTTCGTTTGGTTCCATCTTCCCTTTCGAAAGCGTCCAATGGCCAAAGACATCGTGCACGAGCGCGAGATAGTACTGCCCCTCGTGAAGTGCATAAACTATTGCGCCGGCAAGGTGCTCTATCGGCAAATCTTCGCGACGCACCGCCTTTGGCTTCTTGCCGGTCTCATCTTTCCCTGGCTCACCCATTTCCTTATACACCGCGCCGAGCACGCCGTTTACGAACCTTCCGGAAGACTCCCCGCCGAAAATCTTTGCAAGCTCAATAGCCTCATTAATGGCAACTTTCGCCGGGACCTGCGCGCGGTCTGCAAAGAGCAATTCGAAAAGGCCTATGCGCAAAATATTTCGGTCAACAGGAGCGATTTTCTGAATAGGCCAGTCGGGTGCGGCCTTTTCTATCACGAGGTCGAGGTCGGCTCTTTTTGCGAGCACGCCCTGCAGGAGGTCTTCCATAAATGCCTGGTCTGAGTCTTCGCCCCCGAACTCGGTGATGTTTCGGGTGAGGATGTCTGCAGCTTCAGTGTCGGGAGCATTGGTAGTGTCCCACTCAAAGAGCGTTTGCAAAACAACAGAACGGGCTAAGTGGCGATTGGCCATATGGAAAGAGCTTTAGTAAGTATGGCGTAAAGAAATCACCCGCGCAAGCGGGTGAGTGGATAACTCGGCGAGTTTATGATTTTTTTCGCCTGAGAAATTTCATGAGCGGATTATCGTCTGCTAAGGTTCCGAGAATGGGATCTGGGAAAGTAAGCTCGCTGAGCCTTTCTGCATCGACACTGGTAAATGGTCTTCCATGTTCGTCAGTGAGTGGCTTTTCAGCGATTCGATGTCCCAGAATCTCATATATGCCTGGATGAATTTCCATCGATTTAAATCCATGAGCGTTTTCAATACGAACATACTCTTTCTCGGGAAAATAATATAGCCGTAATCCATGGGCAGAAAGATACATGGAGGGTAATTTATCCAACACCCGAACCTCATGTACTCCCTTTTTTTCGGAATATACTTTTAAAAAATGAACGGTAATTCCTCTTTTACTAGCAGACAATTCTACAGAGTTCAGATAGCCAAAGAGATAATTCGTGGTCTTTGGCATAACGAATTCACAACTGAACTTTGCGAGTCCATATCGACTGACGTGGCCGACAAATTCTTCGACCGTCACGATTTTCTTTTCTTCATCGTTCACGACCTACTCCTTTGTCTAAACGAAAAAATCGGGTGCAACCCGACTCTTTCTACCACGATTTAGGATTTATTCAATTCCCTACGCACCCCCGCCCATGCCGCTGCGAGAACGTGCGCGACCTCCCTTTGCGGAACGGCCGGTCGCCATACGTCCAAGGATGCCCTGGGACTTCTTCTCAGCATTTTCCTCAGCCGTATGCTTTTCGTTGTGCACTGGCTCATTTACGCCTTCAGCGTGGATGTGCTCGCGCTTGTGCGCTTCCTTTTTCTTTTCTTTAGTCTCCTCACGCTTGAGCTCGCGCTTTGAAACGATCTGGATACCCTTGTACTTACCGGTCTTCTCGTCGAGACGGTGTGGAAGGCGAAGGTTGCCGTTTTCCTTATCAGCAACAATAGTACCCGCAACAAGCGCATGGTGGCTGCGGCGGTTTTTGGTATGGGAACTGGTGTGGCGCATTCGTACTGACATGTTCCCCACGGTACCATAGAGCCTCTGAAAACGCAAAAATCAGGACCTTTGAGGCGACCTTCACAATCCCCTCATTTCGCCTTCATTTTCCTTGCATTTATGCGGTTTAGGCGTAAAACTGAAGAGGTGCGGTGGCATGAGCGGGACCTCATACCTATGCACAGAGTCGCAGCGTCTTCGATGCTGCAGTCTTCAACCTCAACCGAGAGATACGATGACGCCAGTCATTCGTCTCAAGACGTGTCCCATCAACCGAGGGGGGATCCACGCGATTCTCACGAGCAGGAGGAGGAAGCGAAAACCGCCCAAGCCCCACTCTTCGTATGGGTAGCACCGCTGCCCACTCCTTCGCTCGATAAGTTTTTAGTACCTTCGAGCGCACTATCCGAGACCTTGGTCTCAACTACGAGCCTGAGATCTTCGTGATCTCGCTCTACTCCCTACCAGGGCCCGCCGAGCATTTCGGCGGGCCCTACCACTTTATTATCGAATAGTTGGACTTTTTGTTTTAAGAGACTTTAAAAACGATCTTCGATGCTCCTCGCAAAGCCCGTGCCTTTTTATAGCTTCAAAATGAGCGGCGGTTCCATACCCCTTATGCTTTTCAAAACCGTGGTGCGGAAACTGCACCGCGACACGCTGCACCATCCATCGGTCGCGTAATACTTTTGCCGCAATTGAGGCAAGCATGATAACCGGCTCTGAAGCGTCACCTCCGATAATGGTCTCTTGTACATACTCTTTAGGTGCATGAAGCGAACCGTCGAGCAATACTTTGTGGCCTTGCCTTCGCGCCTCTTGCACGGGCAGCAATTTATCCAGTCCTCTGTTCATTGCATACTGTACCCCATACACAATGCCCTTCGCATCAATCACCTGCGCTTTTGAAAAATGAACGCTGTACCGCACAGTTCCTTTTTTCATTTCTTCTTCTAGCTTTGAAAAAAGAACTTCTCGCTTCTTTTCCGTCAATTTCTTTGAATCATTGAGGCCGGGAAATGTTGCGAGCAGATCAAACCCCTCCTCCACCATCACCACTCCCACTGATACAGGCCCCGCAATAGGTCCCCTTCCCGCCTCATCAACACCCAAAAGCAATTTCATACCATCAGAATACCAGGTTTTTAGCTGCACTCAGAGGAACCCGACTGTATGAGTTTGGAAGTTTGATACTACGTTGAGACTTTTAGAGATTAATAAAAGCCCCGCACCTGTACAGTGCGGGGCAAATAAGTTACTCAGCGGCGGCGAGGATCGGCGCAGCACTGGATTTTAGATAAGGGAACTCTACCAATAACTGCTCCACGAACTCGGGAAGCCACTTGGCAGCATATGGGATCTGTGTGGAATACTGGTAGCCGGAAACCCATGTCTGATCGGTGGAGTAGCGTATATAACCTATTATACCCGGAGGCAGATTGGATGTTTGGATGAGTCGAACCTGAAGATTTCCTCCGCGCTCCTTTATTTCCCAAAAGCAGTCATCGAAAAAGAAAGATCCTCCGTTAATGTGGAGGCGTTCCTTCCACTTATAATCTTTCTTAATTAGACCAAGGAGTGTCCGTACGACTTGATTCACGTCAAGCTCAAGCTGATGGAGCTTCCGTGATCCAGCAAGCAACTTATCAATGAACTCTTGACACATTTTATTTCTCCTATGTCTAGGAACCCTGTCGGGTATGAACGGGTATGTCTACCCTGGCGGTATGCCAAAACCAACTCTATACATAAGAAAGGTAATGTCAAATGTGCGAGCGCTAAATTATTCAGCCAGATGTATAAGACTTGGCCAAGCGGCCCGGAGCGCACACCTAAAAGCTTGTGCTGGTGGGTTCCGCTAACAACATACGAAAAACCTGAAGTTTGGTATTCTATAGATATGTCACGTTTCGTCCATCTCCACGCCCATTCCCACTACTCCTTTCTCGAAGCACTACCGAAAGTAGAAGAGCTCGTCGAGGCGGCAAAGAAAAACGGTATGCCTGCGGTAGGTCTCACCGACTCTGGTAACATGCATGGCGCCATTGAGTTCTATAAGGCAGCGGTTGAGGAAGGCATAAAGCCAATTTTGGGAGTTGACGCATACATGGCGCCTCGCTCTCGTTTTGAAAAAGATCGTGCAATTGATGCGAAGCGTTCGCGCATCGTCTTGCTGGCAGAAAATAATGAGGGGTACAAAAACTTGCTCGCGCTCGTCACGAAGTCTTGGACAGAAGGCTTCTTTGATAAGCCGCGCGTCGATAAGCAGCTTTTACGTGAGCATTCGACTGGGCTCATCGCTATCATCCCTTCCTTTGCCGGTGAAGTGCCGCTCATGCTTGCTGCGGGCGATAAAAATGGCGCAGCAGCATGCCTTGCCGAATACCAGAGCATTTTCCCTTCCCGCAAAGATGAAGACGGAAAAGAATTGGTAAATCTCTTCCTCGAGATCACGCATCACCCGAGCGTTTCAGGGCACGAAGAAAAAATGAAAAAGGTGATTGCACTGGCCAAGGAAGCTAGCGTCCCGCTCCTCGCACAGCATGACGTTTACTATTTGAAGCCAACCGACCGTGACGCCACGGAAGTGATGCGCCGCATTCAGCACGGCGAGCGCGGCCGCAACGAGCAGGAAGATTTCTCTTTCATTCCGGAGAAAGAGGCAATTAAACTTTTTAAAGAGACGCCTGAAGCAATTGATGCTTCCGCAGCTATCGCAGAACGTTGCAACCTTTCCTTTGAACTTGGCAAATGGATCTTCCCGAATATTCCCACGCTCCCTGGCAAGACCCACGAGGAAGAGCTTCGCGAAAAGACCTTTAATGGTATTGCGTGGCGCGGCATTGAGGAAACGCCGGAGGTTCTCGAGCGTATTGAGTATGAGCTGGGCATTATTAATGCGAAAGGCTTCGCGCCGTACTTTCTTGCGGTGTCAGACCTACTCACCTTTGCAAAAGGCGCCGGTATTTTGACCACGACCCGCGGCTCCGCCGCGGGCTCCCTCGTCGGCTATCTCACCGGCATCTCAAACGTTAATCCGCTCTACTACAAACTCCCCTTCGAGCGCTTTCTCAATCCGGAGCGCCCCAAAGCGCCCGATATCGACATGGACATTGCCGACAACCGCCGTGACGAAATGATCGCGTATGCGAAGCGCAAATATGGCGAAGCAAACGTCGCGCAGATCGGCACCTTTGGAACGATGGCGGCACGCGCTGCCGTGCGTGACATTGCGCGCGCGCTCGGGCATTCGTACAGCGTCGGGGACAGGATCGCAAAACTGATCCCGATCGGCTCGCAAGGCTTTCCGATGACCATCGAGCGCGCGCTCAAGATTGAAAAAGATCTGAAGGCGCTTTATGACGAAGATGAAGACGCAAAAGTCATCATCGACCTCGCCCGCCGCATCGAGGGCTGCGTCCGCCACGTGGGTGTGCACGCGGCGGGCGTCGTCATCTCTCCAACCCCGCTCATCGAATGGACACCGCTCCAGCCCGATCCAAAAAGTATTGATAAGGAAAGCGCGAAGCTCATCACGCAGTACGACATGTATTCCATCTCTGACGAATACGGCGGCGTTGGTCTCCTAAAATTTGACTTCCTCGGTATTAAAAACCTTTCCATCCTTGCAGATGCCGTGCTTCGCGTGAAGAATGACCTTGGCATTGAGGTCGATATTGAAAACGTGCCGATTGATGACACAAAGACCTTCGAGATGCTGGCACGCGGCGAAACGGAAGGCCTCTTTCAGCTCAGTGGCTCGGGCATGACCCGCTACCTTAAGGAGCTGCGCCCCACTACGATCCACGACATCAACGCTATGGTGGCGCTGTATCGCCCGGGACCAATGGACGTGATTCCGGAATATATTGAGCGCAAGAATAATCCGAAGCTCATCAAGTACCTCGACCCGCGTATGGAGAAATTCTTGAAGGAGTCGTATGGCCTTCTTGTATACCAGGACGACCTCCTCTATTGCGCGGTGGAGCTCGCCGGCTATTCGTGGCTTGAAGTGGACAAGTTCCGCAAGGCAATTGGAAAGAAGAACCCGGTGGAAATGGCAAAACAAAAGAAGCAGTTCACGGACGGTATCGTCGCGCACGGGCAGACTGCAGCATTTGCGGATAAGCTCTGGCTCCTTTTCGAGCCGTTCCAGGCATACGGCTTCAACAAAGCCCACGCCGCAAGCTATGGAAAAGTCGCGTACCAAACCGCCTACATGAAGGCGAACTTCCCCTATGAATACATGGCGGCTGTCCTCACTGCAGACTCAGGCGACACGGAAAGTATCGCCACCTTCGTGGATGAATGTGAACGCATGGGCATTCGCGTGCTGCCGCCGGATATTAACGAATCCAATGCGGACTTCACCGTCGCGCAGACGCCGGAAGGCAAAGTCATTCGCTTCGGCCTCACGACCATCAAGAACTTCGGTGAAGGTATTGCGGAAGCAATTATCACCGAGCGCAATGCAAACGGTCCCTTCACTTCCCTCTCTGATTTTCTCTGCCGCATTCAGTCAAAAAACCTAAACAAGAAAGGGCTTGAGTCGCTTATAAAGTGCGGTGCCCTCGACACCTTCGCTGACGACCAGCTCGGCGGCCGCTCCTATCTTTTGACCCACATGGACACGATGCTTGCCTTTCATCGTGATGCGACGCAATCCTCGCCGCAGGATTCCCTTTTTGGTGCCATGGCAAAACCCGTGCTGAACCTTCCCCCGCAAACCACTCCCGAGCACACCCGTCTCGCCGACAAGCTTGCCTGGGAAAAAGAACTGCTTGGTATTTATGTCTCCGGACATCCCCTTGATGCGCATGCCGACAAGCTCGGCAAGGCAGCCATCACGATTCAGGAGATTCTCGCGAACCCTTCCCCAGGCAAAGACTATATACTTCCGGTACTCATCGCAGAGTCGCGCCCAATCCTCACCAAGAGCGGCGACAAGATGTCGTTTGTGCGTTTTGAAGATAAGACGGCTTCCATTGAGGGCGTCATATTCCCAAAGCTATATAAAGACCATGGCGCGCTCATCTCTTCAGGAAATTGCCTTTTGATTAAAGGGAAAGTCTCTGGAAGGAACGGCGAAACAAGTTTCGCCGTCGAAAACCTCAAGGCTCTTTAATCGCGTTTTATTCACTTCCTCTTCACTCAGCAATTGCTTTACTGCATGGAGGATTCTGTACTTAGGAGTAAGGTGTATGCCACCCGTTGTGACGGTCGAGATGGCCGATGTGCCGATCAAAGACTTCATCCCATCTGACACTGAAGAAGCAACAGGTCGGCCGATCCTGGTTTCGATTATCGCCTCCACCAGTGAGACCTACTTTTTCCCTGATCCAATCGAGGGTGAGTTCGTGTCATCGGTCAATACGCCAGCACACACCCTTTCCCCTGCTTTGTACGGGTTTTATGCACTGCTCTTTCACGATTTGAAGCAAACGGACACCATCCGTCGACGTAGAATCTATGTAACCAAACTTGACAAGACCTTTTGGGCTGATGAATGCGAGTGGGAATTTGCCCCCTAACGCTCAAAGC
>JARIGN010000024.1 GCA_029288835.1 Candidatus Kaiserbacteria bacterium | reverse complement strand
GCCCGGTCGTATCCCCGCTCTCACCTTTATTAATAATAGGTACGCCAAGCTTTTCGGAAAGGGGCTGCACGAAGCCTTGCTGCTCTGGCGCACCATAGCCGGCAACCAAGCTGTCGCCAAACGCCACAATCACTGGCTGTGTCTTTGCATCCGCACACAAAAAAGTAGCTTCGGGAGACATAAGGTTTTGCCATGCCCAATACCCAACTCCGCCTATGAGAACCATGAGGCAAAGCGTAAGGATGAGGGCATCAGTACCTTTCATTACTTTAGTATACGCCCGTGCCCGCACATTTCGAACTTTTCCAACCTTTATCCGAAGTCAAGGGTATAGGCCTGGAAGCCGGGGCCAGAGATTTTAAGCTGGATAGTATGCGCACCTGGTGCAGCATTATGCACTAGCTTATACAGCCGGTCGGCTTGGATGGTGACCGTGCTCGTTGAAGGGTTCACGTCTGCTCCTGCCGCACTGCCGACCGGCTTTCCGTCCTGCAGCACGGTAACCGTCACCGGACTGCCGCTCGTGCTCGCCACGATGTAGAAATCATTTGCGCTATAGGAATACTCCACTGTCTCATTTGCATCAGTGGTCTGTGCATACTCCGGCTGTATGTTCCAAGTACCACCGAGATAGAGCGTGTTTGGTGAAGGAGCGCCGCTTGGGAGCGTAAAGCTTTGCGTGCCGGTTTGCGCAGGAGTTCCATTTCCGAGGTACTGGTTTCGATTAGAGCCAAAGTACGTTTCAGGACTCTGCACGGCTGCAACATTATCCTCTGACACATTAGTGACTGCCTGGGAAATGCCTGCTGTGGACTGGCCGAGGCGTGTTGCTCGCTCCATAAGCGCACTTTGAATTGCAGACTCGGTTTCGTTATAGCCGCCTTCGCCGATATGGTCGTGGACAATGTAACCGTCGATGTCGACGAGATACTCATGCGGCCAGTATTCGTTTTGGTATGCGTTCCAAGTCTTGTATTCGTTATCGAGCACCACCGGATACTGAATGCCAAGCTGCTTCACGGCTGCCTGCACATTGTTTAAAACATGCTCGAAAGAAAACTCTGGGGTGGAGACGCCAATGATGACGAGGCCTTGGTTGTGATACTTCGTATACCACGCGTTGAGATATGGGATCGTGCGCTGACAATTGATGCAGCTATAGGTCCAGAAGTCGACGAGGACGACATCTTTGCCGCGATACTGCGCAAGCGAAACAGGTGCCCCACCCGTATTAATGTAGCCGTCCGGAGAGACGAGCTCCGGCGCTTTCGGATACATGGAAGACTTCTTTGCGAGGATGCCGGCAAGTGCGGGGGTGAGTGGTGCTGCTGTGCCATTAGTTACTGAACTGCCATCACTCACGTTGAGAGATGAAAGGCTTGAGGTAGATTCGGGTGTTGGCGCAAGACCCGTGGTGCCGAAGCCTGCGGCGGTGCTTGAAGAAGTGCCGTTTCCCGAACCGCCCTGCAGATTTTGTATGCTCTGCGAAACTGACTTGCTCTGCAAAAGATGCTGTTCGATCTGTGTCTCATCGAAGATGCTATAGAGTGGCGCTTCGATTTTGGCAAAAAGACCGGTCACGATGAGGAAACCAATGAGAATAAAGATCGCGCCGATAGTTTTCTTGAGCCAGCCTTTTGGATCTGAAGCAATGTTTAATTTGTCGAGAATCTTTTGCCCCACAAACGAAACAAGAAGCAAAGAGAAACAAAGGCCGATAATATAGGCGAAGATGTCAATTACGCCGGCAATGAGGCTTGCGGGAAGCACCGTGGCAAGCACGATGAAATACGTCGGGCTGCAGCTTGAGAAGACAGGGCCAAGCGCAGCACCGATGAGTACGTCACCCCAAAAGCTTCGCTTCATAAAGCCAGCGTTCATTGCGTTGCTCGACTGAGCATTTAGCTTCGCGGTGAATGGAAGCTTGTCAAAGAGCTGCGGAAACAGCATGAATAGGCCCACAATAATGATGAGGCCGCCAGAAAAGTCGGTCCAGAACCACTGCGGCACGGCGATGAAAATGGTGAGCACCTTAAGGATGAAGGTGAATACAAAAACAGAAATGCCGAGCGCGATGGTGACGGTGAGTGCGCGACGAAGACTTCGCTCGCCGGAAATAGAGCCACCGACGATTACCGGCAAGAGCGGCAAAACACAGGGCGACAGGACGGTGAGCACACCAGCAAGCAGAGCGATGAGGAATAGTGCCATAAAAAAGCTAAAAATAAAGAAAGTAATAATGCTGCGTTACTATTACTCTATTCTTTCAGAGTCTCCAAAAATGTAAAGTACGCTTTACACAGGTGAGAAATTGATATTTTAAAACTCCTTGGCCATAATGTGGAGTTTGACAGATTAATATATATATGCTTTCATGGAAGACAACTTCTAGCCACCGACTTGAAGGGAGCCTAAATGTCGTGGACGAAAGAAGAGTTCCTTAACCTCTTGAACAAGCTGGTCATCTTCAGCGATGGCGAAGTGCAGAAGAAACCTGACGACGAACGGAAGGGACAAGACCCTCTGTTCCCTACCGCTCCTTTCGTCTTCCTGAAGGACGTCGACGCCGTGGTCGAAGGACCGTGTGCGGACTGGGTGGACATCAGGCCCCGTATCTGGGATCCGGACGCACCATTCGGTCGCTACAACCTGAACGTCGGCGGTGAGCCTAAGGAGAAAGTTTCCTCCTTGGACACCATTGTCGAGCATCTCGGCGATGCAAAGACCGTCGTGGTCTTCGCGACCTGCTGCGGCACCTATTGCACGGAGACATGGAAGGAGCGTGTTCGGAACCTGAAGCCCGACATCACGTGGGTCTTCCCCCAGATGGCCGACCTCTGCCGCAACTGGATGGAGCCGCGTCACACCGTCGAGCTGGTTCAGTCGCTGATGCGGGACCACATCATCGGCATTCAATAATCAAGGGCCCCGCACCGACAAGGAGCCACGTGCTTCTCATCGGTGCGGGGCTCTCTTATTTATGTACACGTTATAACCTCTTGCATCAGACGAAGCACTATCGATACGTATCCACGTAAAAACGGGTGATGAGTTTTGCGAGGATCATGACGGCTAGCGTAAGCGGGATCCAGAAGTCGATGTGGTTCGTGAGGCCTTGATAGATGAGCGCGAGGGTGAGCACTGCGGCGGCGCTTAGGTAGGCAGCGCGGCTGGCGTGGGAACGGTGGAGTTCTTCGCGCTCGTCGCTCGCGGTTTCGCTCACCATAAAGCAAGCCCAGGTGAAGACAAGTGCTGCAATGATCACGAGCGAAGAAACCATCACCATGCTCGGCATCCAGAACATGAACGGATTGCCGATGAGCGTAAGCAGGAAGAGCAGGATGATGACGATGAGGAGTTCAAGGATTTTCATACAGCGGAAATGGTGCTTGATTGTGTAATAGTAGCGTGAACTGGCGTGCTAGCCGAGGGTAAAGAGGCTGTCTCTTATACACATCTGACGCTGCCGACGAATTC
>JARIGN010000021.1 GCA_029288835.1 Candidatus Kaiserbacteria bacterium | reverse complement strand
ACCCTGGGCTGCACACGTGATACAATGGGTGGTACAGAAGGACGCAATACCGCAAGGTGGAGCAAATCCCAAAAACCACCCCCAGTACGGATTGAGGTCTGCAACCGACCTCATGAAGCCGGAATCGCTAGTAATCGTGGGTCAGCCATACCACGGTGAATACGTTCTCAAGTCTTGTACTCACCGCCCGTCAACTCAAGGAAGTTGGAGGTGCCCGAAATCTTACTTCACGTAGGACTACGGCAAATTCAATGACAGGGAGTAAGTCGTAACAAGGCACGGGTAGCGGAAGCTGCTCGTGGAACATATCCAATTGGAACGAATCGAAAGATTCATTGTCGATTACTTCGCAAGAAGTAGGGAGATGATAGTTGTCCCTAAACACTATACGGACGCCGGAAAAACGCACCGGTATTCATGGGATCGCTCAATTGACGATCGCATGGATTGAATAGGCGGAACACAAGAGCGGTTTTCTTGTTGTTATAGTCAATGGTCATCTAAAACGTGTAATTTCCATAAAACAAAAAATCCGGCGCGAACCCATTCAAGGCGCCGGATTTTTTGTTTTGTATTGCAAGGTGACTACTAGACCAAGAGAAAACACTATTTCGTGATTCCGAGACATGCTGCGTTAAGTTCGAGACGCGCGATGCAGCGGCGCCAGATTCGATATTTGTTGCGATGACGACGCATCTTTGCTTCGGGGCTTGAGGTTTCCCGCTTATTAATTCTTTTAGATTCCCGGGTTGTTCCGCGATGTACCATTCAGGGTTACTTTTATACTAGCGTATGATTTTTAATCAGCACGGCGAGACTGTGGACATCATTATAAACAGCCCAGGTGAATTCGAGATGAACTCGAGCATATGCCGCCGCAAGGTTGCTTAGCAGGGGATATTTGGTAGTATCGAGAGACCAAGAGGGCAATCGCCGCTTTCCGCAATCGTATGAGTACATATGCTCGCGGCGTTCGGCGAGAAAGATCGAAATGTAAGTAAATAAGAAAAAACCTTATTTTCCTACATTTCTCCTTTCTACCTCGCTTCGCAAGCGTAGCTCAGT
This sequence comes from Candidatus Kaiserbacteria bacterium, assembly GCA_029288835.1. Classification (GTDB taxonomy): domain Bacteria; phylum Patescibacteriota; class Minisyncoccia; order Phycocordibacterales; family Phycocordibacteraceae; genus C7867-001. The sequence goes on along the minus strand of JARIGN010000021.1, from coordinate 6,514 downwards.
TGGTAGAGCACCCGACTGATACTCGGGCGGTCGAAAGTTCGAATCTTTCCGCTTGCACTAATTATTTAAGAAATAGGAGCAGGGTGAATCGCTATAAACAGATATAAAATCTGCCGTACTCTATACACGGTATTGATAGGTATACTAAGGGAGATGCGCGATCTTTATTATATTGGCGGAGCTTGTCTCATAGCCATCGTGCTTGGCACGCTTCTCTTTTTCTTTGGCCCTCCTTCGCTCGCTCGTCTTGAAGACCAACCCCTTTCTGGCGCTACGGCATCCAGCACCATACCCTTTACCGTTCTTGGCCAAGGCCCTAAAGCTGTTTCTATAACGCAGCGCACCAATTACCGCATAACGAATGCCGGAGATCTCCAAAGCCTCTGGCAACTCGTGTATGGAGATGCTGATCTGCCACGGGTGCCGCTGGTTGATTTTACAAAATACGAAGTACTTGGCGTGTTTGACGGCACCCATTCTACGTCAGGCTATACGATAGCCGTAAAAGACATTTCTGAGTTATCGCCACTTCGGGTAGTCACTCTCGAGCATACGGTGCCTGGAACCCACTGCAAGGTAACCTCCGCACAAACAAGTCCTTTCGAGCTTGTGCAGGTCCCTCTTACCACCCTCGAGATTACGCATAGCGATGTCATAGCGACGAGCACCTGCTATTAACGAAAGCAGCATTTTGGTGAGCCTTAAAGAAGGGGTAGAATGGATGCATGGCTGCTTCGGCATATTTTAAGGGTAAAAAGGTAACGGTCATGGGGCTTGGGCTGCTTGGTCGCGGTCTCGGGGACACGAAATACCTTGCGGAATGCGGTGCAGAGATTATCGTGACTGACCTAAAACCAGCAGATGCGCTCATTAGCTCAGTCGCTGATCTCAAGCAATTTCCCAACATTACCTTCCATCTCGGTGAGCATCTCCTGGAAGATTTCCATGATCGGGACTTTATTTTGAAAGCTGCGGGCGTGCCGCTCGACTCACCCTATATTCAGGAAGCGGTGAAGGCAGGGATTCCGATTAAAATGAGTGCGTCGCTTTTTGCGGAAGTTGCGCAGATTCCAGTCATTGGTATCACCGGCACGCGTGGCAAGTCTTCCGTCACGCACATGATTGAGGCCATCTGGCGCACCGCAGGGAGAAAAGTACTGCTTGGCGGGAATGTGCGCGGCGTCTCCACGCTCGCGCTTTTGAAGGAAGTTGAGCCGGAAAATGCAGGCTCAGTGAGCAAAGGTGTTCAGGAGGCAGAGCAGGTGGGCATCTTTGAGCTCGACTCCTGGCAGCTGCAGGGTTTTGGTGATGCAAGGATGAGCCCGCAGCTTTCTGTCTTCACCACTTTCTATCGTGACCATATGAATTATTATCACGAAAATATTGACGCCTATAGAAATGACAAGGCGCAGATTTTCCTTTACCAACATCCTGAAGACACACTCGTGCTGGGGGAGCAGTGCGCAGGCCTTATTGAAGAAAACTATACGGGAAAAATTAAGGGACAGGTGGTGATTGCCGGTGCAGAGAACCTGCCGGCAGACTGGCAGCTCAAGATCCCGGGCGAGCATAACCGCTACAACGCCGCGCTCGCGCTCGCTGCTGCCCGCGCTGCCGGCATTCCCGACGCCGTGAGCAGAGAAGGTCTTGAGTCGTTTCCAGGGGTGCCGGGCCGCTTGCAGCTTGTGCGCACAGTGCGTGGGGTTACGCTTTATAACGACACGAACTCAACCACCCCGGAAGCCACGCTCGTGGCACTGCGCGCTCTTTCCGGAGACGAAAAAAGTGAAAGTGAGAAGAAGCGCGTGATTCTCATTATGGGAGGCGCAGATAAAGGCCTTTCCATGGACGCGCTGCTTGCGGAGATTGCACAAAGTGTAAAGAAGGTGGTGCTTTTGCAGGGAACCGGGACAGAGCGCATAAAAAATCTTTTGCCCGAGGCGCAGGTATTTCAGAATCTTGCGATGGCCTTTGAAGATGCATGGGTGCATGCCGAGCCAAGGGATGCTATTTTATTCAGCCCTGCCTTTGCTTCTTTTGGTATGTTCAATAACGAATACGACCGCGGCGACCAGTTTGATGAGCTCGTCAAAAACCTTGAGGCCTAACGTGCTTTTGATACGCCTATGATCGGCATCTTTGATTCAGGCATGGGTGGGCTCACCGTTTTGAAAGCAATTAAGGAAGAGATGCCCTCGATCGATGTGCTCTATTTTGGCGATACAAAGAATGCGCCGTATGGTTCGCGTTCGCGTGAAGAACTCACGGCGCTCACTATTAAGGCGATTCAGTTGCTCCGCTCGCGGGGAAGCCGCAGTATAGTGAGCGCGTGTAATAGCGTTTCGGCTTCCATGACGGTCTCACTTTTTGATACGTTTTCCATTTCTTCAGCACAAAGCAGACAGCACGGTGCCGAGCAACCAGAGCATTTAATTGAGATGGTTGGTCCGACGGTTTCCTACTTTCGCGAATCTACCGCGCGGCTTTTGCTCTGCGCCACGCAAGCTACGATTGATTCGCACATGTACCAGAATGCCTTTGAGATGATAGGGAAGAGCGTAGACGCATTCGCGATTCCTGAGCTTGCGGGGGCGATTGAGGCTGGGTCAAACGAAGAGAAGATCGAACGCACTATTCGCGCGGCGCTCGAAGCTGCGACCGAGCAGGGAATGTCGGTGCAAAATTATGACGTTCTCATCCTAGCCTGCACCCATTACCCGCTTGTTACGCCGGTGTTCCAGAAAATGCTTGGAAAGGGCGTGCTCGTTTTTGATCCTGCTATTGCCGTGGCGGAGCGCGTGAAAAAGCAGCTTTGGCCACGCGAAATGGCTGACGGCAAGATGACCTTTCTTTTAAGCCAGGATTCCGAGCCATTTCGCGCGTTTGCTGCCAAACTTTTCCCCGGCAGCGCATACACGATAGAAGTGGTATCGTAGGAAGACACTATGGACGAACAGCAGATATTTCCAAAAAAAGTACATTTTGTGGGAATTGGAGGAATTGGCATGTCGGCGCTCGCACAGCTCATGCTTGAGCATGGAGTTGTGGTTACGGGATCGGATCGCGCCTTTAGTCCGGTGACCGAGTTGCTCGAGAGCAAGGGAGTGCACGTCATGTGTCCGCAAGTAGAAGAAAATGTGCCAGAGGATGTCGAGCTTTTGGTATACAGCGACGCAGTGCCAGAAGGAAATCCTGAGCGAATGCGCGCTGCAGAGCTGTCCATTCCGCAGCAGTCATATTTTGAAGCACTTGGAAAAGTATCCGAAGGGAAGCGAACGATTGCTGTGGCGGGAACGCACGGCAAGACAACCACGACCGGTATGCTCACCCGTGTATTAAAGGATGCAGACCTTTCTCCCACCGCAATCATTGGCTCGCTGGTAAAAGATTTTGGTTCCAACTATGTTTCAGGAAGTTCAGACTGGTTTGTCGTGGAGGCCTGTGAGTACAAGCGTCACTTTTTGAATCTTTCGCCTGAAGTGCTCGTCGTGACGAATCTTGAATATGACCACACGGATTATTTCCGTGACCTCGTGGATGTGCAGGATGCATTCCGTACGCTCATGGAGCGTGTGCCGGCGAGCGGCGCGATAGTGACGAACGCGACCCACGAGAATATCGCGCCGCTCCTCTCGAACGTCTCTGCGAAAATCATTGATTATACGAAAGGATATGATGGCTCAGGCCCAGCGCCTGATTTTGACCTCCAGCTTCCCGGAGCGTTTAACCAGATGAATGCACGCGCGGCCGCTGCGGCCGCGCGCTTCGTGCTCGCTCAGACAGAACGACCAGATGATACTGATCAAAAGATCGCCACAGCTCTTGCTGCCTTTCAGGGAACCTGGCGCCGCTTCGAGCATAAAGGAAAGACTGCCCACGGCGCCGACGTATATGATGACTACGCGCATCACCCGACGGCCGTTGCCGGAACGCTTGCCGAGCTTCGCAAGCGCACGAAAGGAAAGCTCTTCGTGGCCTTCCATCCCCATCTGTATAGCCGCACACGCGACCTTTTTGACGGATTCTCTTCAGCATTTACCGATGCAGACCAGGTCCTCTTGGCTCCTATCTACGCTGCACGCGAGGAGGATGATGGCACTATGTCTTCACTAATTTTGGCTGAGCATATTGCAGCAAACGGCACAAACGCCACCGCCCTTGATTCTTTCGAAGCGATAGAAGAAGCACTTTCTGCAGCGGGCCCTGATGACGTGATTGTCACGATGGGCGCCGGAGACATTTATAAGGTGGCAGACAAGCTCGTCACAAAGTAGCTTTTTGGCAGCAAAAAAGCTAGGCTGAAGCAATGCCCGACCAGTTTCAAACCCGCGCAACCCTTTCAATAGTCGCAACGCCCATCGGCAACCTGGGCGATATCACGCTGCGCGCATTGCAGACGCTGAAGGATGCTGATGTGATCGCCTGCGAAGATACGCGCGTCTCAGCGAAGCTGCTGGCAAAATATGACATCAAGAAGCCGCTCCTTATTTTTCATGCACAAAGCGGTCCGCAGGCTTCGCGCCGCATCTTGCAGCTCCTTGGAGAAGGGAAGCAGATCGCACTCATAACCGACGCGGGTACGCCAGGTATTTCTGACCCCGGCAGCGAGCTCGTGCGTGCCGTGCGTGACCAGATGGGGAATGAGGTGCGTATTGAAGCAATTCCTGGGCCCGCTGCAGTAACGGCTGCACTTTCTATTGCCGGCGTCAGTGGAAACGATTTTCTCTTCATGGGATTTTTGCCGCATAAGAAAGGCCGACTCACGGCTTTTAAGGAAATCGCAGCTTCCGAGCGCACCTGCATCTTTTATGAATCACCGCACCGCATTGAGAAAGCGCTCGCTTCGCTCGCTGAGCTTCTTCCGAGCGAAGGTGACGACGCCAAAGGAAAGGCAGGCCAGTCGCGGCGCATCATGGTCGCCCGCGAACTCACCAAACTCCACGAATCATTTATTGAAGGAACACCTTCAGAAGTCGCAAAGCATTTTGCTGAACACAAAGGGGAAGTGCGAGGAGAGTTCGTGGTGATAGTAACAGCCTAGATTTACTTTTTTTAAAGTTATATAGTTATTAAAGGATTCGTTCTCAATGGGGAACCAAATGACAGCTTATGGTCCTAAAGATATAAAGGAGATTGTCAGGGTCTCCGAGGAGTACTCGGCAATGGAAAGGAAGAGACTCAGAAGTCTTCCGCATCCATCAGATCCGAAACTCACGCAAGCCCAACCCCCTTCGAAGAGAAGGAGAGTTGGACCAAAGTGAAGAGGTGAAATTTCTCCCGCTTGAGCTTAACTTGAGCGGGATTCTTTTTAGACTTTCAGCAAACTCAGCAAAACTTTAGGACTTTTTGATGAGTTCTTTAGGGGAGAAAAGTATACTAAAGAGAGTTATACTATTTGAAGGTATAGCGAAATCTTTCATCTATGGACAACCCCGAGCGCGTCACCTATTTTGCAGCCACTGATACACGCGGAAAGCGTGTGCCTTTCGGTATAAAGGCCAAGGACCGCAGCCGCCACATGTATGTCATCGGGAAGACGGGTATGGGAAAGTCGACCCTTCTTGAGAATATGGCCATTCAGGACCTTAGGAATGGGGAAGGTGTTGCCTTCATTGATCCGCACGGCGGCACCGCCGACAAGCTCCTCGAGTATATTCCAAAAGAGCGCATTAATGACGTGGTGTATTTCGCGCCTTTTGACCTCGACCGGCCGCTCGCCTTTAACGTCATGGAAGACGTGGGCTATGACAAACGACACCTCGTGGTGTCCGGGCTCATGGCAACCTTCAAGAAGATTTGGGAAGACGCATGGAGCGCCCGCATGGAGTACATCCTCACAAACACGCTTCTTGCACTCCTTGAATATCCGGACGCAACGCTCCTCGGCGTGAATCGCATGTACACCGACAAGGCATACCGGAAAAAGGTGGTTGACAATGTGAAGGACCCCGTCGTGAAGGATTTCTGGACTAAGGAGTTTGCAAACTATGGTGACCGCTACACCCAGGAGGCGACGCCTGCTATTCAGAACAAGATTGGCCAGTTCACGGGCAACCCGCTCATTCGTAATATCATCGGCCAGCCAAAGTCGTCTTTTGACATTCGAGAGATGATGGACCAGCGAAAGATCCTGATCATGAACCTCTCAAAAGGGCAGGTGGGTGAAACGAACATGCGACTTCTCGGTTCCATGCTCACGACGCGCATCTTCCTTGGGGCGATGAGCCGCGCTGACTTAAATGCTTCCGATCTGGCAAAGCTTCCGCCCTTTTATTTCTATGTGGACGAATTCCAAAACTTTGCAAACGAAACCTTTGCCGAAATTCTTTCTGAGGCGCGAAAATACCATTTGAACCTCGTCATTGCGCACCAGTACGTGGAGCAGATGGAAGAACAGGTGCGTGCGGCGGTCTTCGGAAACGTGGGTACCACTATTGCGTTTCGCGTCGGTCCTTTTGATGCAGAAACTCTTGAGACGGTCTTTATGCCGGAATTCACGAAGGAAGACCTTGTG